>CAZXNN010000020.1:0-20002 GCA_964641915.1 uncultured Nitrospira sp.
TGAAGGCCGAGACCGGGACGCGCAGCGTGGGGTCCGGCTCTTCTTCGACCGTATGACCCTTGAGCCGCTGTACGGCGTCCTCGACCATCTTGAGGTACAGGTCCAGGCCGATGGCGGCAATGTGGCCGGACTGCGCTTTACCCAGCAGATTGCCAGCTCCGCGGATTTCAAGATCGGCCGCGGCGATGCGAAAACCGGATCCCAGCTCCGTAAATTGCTGAATCGCCATCAGTCGCTTTTGGGCATCCTCGGTGAGGCGGCCTTCGTCCGGAATGAGCAAGTACGCATACGCCTGTTCCCCTCCGCGTCCTACACGCCCCCGGAGTTGGTAGAGCTGAGCCAGCCCGAACGTGTCGGCCCGGTTCACGATGATCGTGTTGGCATTCGGCACGTCGATGCCCGACTGAATGATGGCCGAGGCAATGAGCACATCCACCTCGTGCTTGACGAATTTCAGCATCACCGCTTCAAGCAGCTTGGGGTCCATCTGTCCGTGGGCCATCACCATCCGCGCTTCCGGGACCAACTGTTGGAGCCAAGCCCCGGTGGCGGACATCGTCTCCACACGATTGTGAATGAAATAAATCTGTCCGCCGCGGCCCAGTTCGCGCAGGATCGCGTCGCGTATGGCCTTATCGTTGGACTTGACGACGGAAGTGCGAATCGCCAGCCGGCTGGCCGGGGGCGTGTCGATGATCGACAGGTCACGCACGCTCGCCATTGCCATCTGTAGTGTGCGCGGAATCGGTGTGGCGGTGAGGGTGAGCACATCGACCTGCGTCCGCAGTTGCTTCAGCCGTTCCTTATGCTTGACCCCGAACCACTGCTCTTCGTCGATGATGACGAGGCCCAGATTGTGGAACACCACACTCTTCTGCAGCAGCCGGTGAGTGCCGATGATCACGTCGATGACGCCCGCGGCGAGGTCCTTCAGCGTAGTTTTGGTGTCCTTGGGAGGCTGCATGCGGGACAGGACCGCCACTTTCGTCGGGAACGGCGCAAAGCGTTCGGCGAAGTTTTCATAATGTTGATGGGCAAGCAGGGTTGTTGGGACCAAGACGGCGACCTGCCGTCCGCTCTCGATTGCCTTGAACGCCGCCCGCATCGCCACTTCCGTCTTGCCGTAGCCGACATCGCCGCAGACCAGCCGGTCCATCGGCTTTCCCGACTCCAGATCCCGTGCGATGTCCTGAATCGCCGTCAGCTGATCCGGCGTTTCTTCGTATTCGAACGCCGCCTCGAATTCGTGGTACAGCGTGCTGGGTCTTCCGTACCCGTCCCGCTTGACCAGTTCACGATTCGCGTAGAGGTCGATGAGATCCTGCGCCATCTCCTCAATATCTTTTTTGACCCGGGCCGTGGTTTTGGCCCAGCTGGTGCCGCCCAGGCGATCAAGCCTGGGTACATGTCCGTCGGCGCCGCTGTATCGCTGGACCTGGCTCAGGCGGTCGAGCGGAACATAGAGCGTGTCGGCCCCGGCGAATTCCAGGATGAGGAAGTCGCTCTCGAACTCCTGCACGGTCAGCCGTTTGAGGCCGAGATATCGGCCGATGCCATGCTGTACGTGGACGACATAGTCGCCGATATTCAGATCCTCGAGTGAGGAGAGGAACGTCGCGGTTTTGCTCTTCGGCTGCGTCCTATGGCGCGTGCCTTTGGCAAAGAGTTCTTCTTCCGTCAGGAGCGCGAGGTGAAACGTTTCCGACAACCAGCCAGCCGACAGGACGCCATGTATGACAGCAATGGGCGGTTTGCCGCTTTCCCGTTTGGGCCAGGCCGCTGGGGACCATTCCGCGGCCGGCAGGTCGTGTTCTCGGAGCAGGGCCAGCAGCCGATCGACTTGTCCGCGGCTGCGCGCGATCAGCACCACACGGTGTCCGCCCCGCAACTGATCGAGGATGGACAGGGTCTGGCTGAACGGGGTTCCGCGAATCCCCAGGCCGGCGCTGGCCGGAATCTGTGCGGGGAACGGCACCACGGGACTCCATGTGTCATCGGATGGGGTCAGCGGCTCTAAGGCGAGTGTCGACCAGCCGGCGGCGCCGATTTCAATTTCATCCCAGGTTTGGAAGAGCCGTTCTGGGCCGGGATAAGGATTGGCGGCGTCCCGTTCGCCATGGCGGAGGTAACCGTCTTCGATCTTGGACCAGAGTGTCGCGCAAGTTGCTTGGAGCGTGGCGGGCTGGTCGAAAATAAGAATCGGCTCTTTGGGAAGATAGTCGAACAACGTGCCCATCTGTGGATACAGATCCGGCGCACGCCATTCCGCATCCGGTGCGATCGGGGCATAGGCCTCCGCGCTGTCCTCTGGCCGGAGATATTCCCGCGCCGGCAAGATCGTGGCTTTCTCGACCTGCCGGATCGAGGTCTGTGTGGCGGCGTCAAACAGCCGGAGGGCTTCGATCAAATCCCCGAGAAACTCGATGCGGAGCGGATCGGAGTAGGCGGTCGAAAAAATGTCCACCAGGCCGCCGCGAATACTGAATTCGCCGGGAATCTCCACGACCGACACGCGCCGGTAGCCAAGGCGCAGGAGTTTGGCCATTAGCTGGTCGCGCTCGACGGTGCCGTTGCGCTCCAGCTGGAGGGTGGCATGGGTCCAGGTGTCCTTCGGCAGGAGACGGTGCATCAGGGCCGCAACCGACGTGACGAGGGTCGTATCCGGGCTGGATTGCAATCGATGGAGCGTCTGCATGCGGTGCGCAACCAGACTGACATGGGGCGCCGTGGCCTCATAGGGCAGCGTTTCCCATTGCGGAAAGAGCGTCAGCCGGTCACTCGGGGCGCCTATGAGCTGATGGCAGAACTGGAGGTCGTCAAAGAGCCGTTCGGCCGTCTCATTGTTGGCCGTGACGACGATCCAGGGGCGGTTCCGGTATCCGGCCAGCGATGGGGCGTTGGTCAGACTGGTGAGCACAAATGCGGCGGTCGATCCGTGCAGACCCGTGACGCAGGGGCGTGCTGAGGCCTGCTTGAGCGCAGACACGAGCGGGGCAAACCATGATTCTGCGGGAGAGGGTGTGTGTGACACAGATTAAGCTGAGGCTGAGCGAATACGGTGAATCAATGCCGTTGTGGAGAACCCTGGAACCAGGGGGATGGTCTGTACCCTGCCTCCGCGCGCCTCGACAACGTCCCGACCGATAATGCGATCCAGAGGCCAGTCACCGCCTTTGACCAGAACGTCCGGCTGAACGGCGGTGATAAGCGCCTTGGGATCGGAATCGGAGAATATCACGACGAAATCGACGCAGCCTAGAGCGGCCACCACCTCCGCCCGCTGTGCCTCGTGGACAATCGGCCGGTCCGGGGCTTTCTTCAGGCTGCGGACGGAGTCGTCTGAATTGACCCCGACGATCAGGAGGTCACCTAAAGCTTTGGCGGCTTGCAGATAGCGGGTGTGGCCGACATGCATCAGGTCGAAACAGCCGTTCGTGAAGACGAACCGGGACCCTCTGGCACGGAGGGGTTTGAGCTGCTCAACCAGTTGTTCTTTGGTCACAATTTTGTTTGGCATGGCGCCCCATCATACCTGTCGCGCCGGCTGATGGGAAGCCACGCGTTGCGGCCCGACTATTTTGCCCAGGATTCCTTAAGTTCGTGAAACAACGACCCGATACAGACGCTAACCGGGAGTAGGGAGAGGTCTGTGCAAGACAGGCCGCATCAACGGTTTGCGCGCGGACAAGAACCGGTGAAGAGGGGAACAAGAGGCGTGGGACTGGGAGTTTCGGATCATCGCACGGCATCAGGTCGCGGCTCCCGTGCGTTTACGCATCAGCATCAGTTCGTGCTGATCGGTCTCATCACCTTGGCCACGCTGCTCGCGGTGATCGGGGGAGGCGCCTGGCTGGAACGGCGCACGGTGGCGACGTCGGGGGAGACGGTTTCCATCATGGCGGCGGAAGTGTCCGCGAAACTCGATTTGCTGGTCAACGAGCGGGTTGGCGACGTGCAATTTCTGGCAGAGTCGCTGGCCATGAACGGAGGAACATCGACAGCGCGGAACCATCTTCTGTCGACGTTTCATCAAGCCTATCCCCTCTATCTCTGGATCGGCATAGTCGACCCGGCCGGCCGGATCCTCGAAGCCACGATTCCTCAGGCCCGCCGACTCGATGCCCGGGCCGCCGACTGGTTCCAGGCGGTGCGCGAAGAACGAGTCGGTCTGTACGTGGGCGACATCGCCGTCGATGAGGCGAGTCCCGGCGCAGAGGCCGTCTCTTTCACTGCCCCGATTGTGGATCATCGGGTGCATGCCGCCCGTCGGTCCTTTCGCGGCGCGGTGACGACCCGGGTGAGTGCTAAGCAGCTGGAGCGTTTGGTGACTGAAGCAATTCGGTTGTTCCAACAGAAGACATCTTTCTTTCATACAGTCGAATATAAAGTGCTCCGGGCAGACGGCGGGGTGTTCATCGATTCGGACGGTGCGCGCCAGGGGCGTTTGAATCTCGCGCAGGGAAACCTGCCATCGGTTCAACGGGCTGTCTCAGGGGAGTCGGGCTTCGTCGAAGAGCAGCATTTCGTCCGCCGGGTGCCGGTGTTGACGGGGTATGCCCGCACCCAGGGGGCAGAGGGGGCCGAGAGTCCGAAATGGACGGTCCTGCTGCGGGTGGACCGGGCGGAAGTCGTGGAACCGGTCCATCGCTTTCTCTGGACGGTGGGCGCCGCCGGCCTTCTGATCGTTGGGCCGCTCATCGGGCTCTTGCTCAATATAACCCGCCGCGCCCAGCGGGAGTGGAAGGAGACGCAGGAAGAGCGGATGCATGCGCGAGCGAATGAGCGCCGGCTGCAGACGATCCTGGAGGTGGAGCCGGAGGGAGTGCTGGTGACCGATGGCGGCCGTCGTGTTCTGCAGATCAATCCGGCCGGGTGCGCGCTCTTCGATGCCGGGTTTCCGGAAGAGATCCTTGGCCGGGATATAGGCCGCTGGGTGCACGAGGATGATCGTCGGGCGTACGAGGATGCGCATGCCGCCGCGCTCCAAGGCCGGAGCGTCTTGATGAGCGGCCGGCTGCAGGGCCTTTTGGGACAATCGCGTTGGTTTGAGATGACGTCGGTGTTGTTGCCGGGAGAGCAGGGTATCCCGCCGTCGGTCTTGAGCGTGACGCGGGACATTACGGATCAGAAACATGCGCAGCGCCGCCAAGCCCTTCAGCATGCGGTGGCGAAAGTCCTGGCCGAAGCCTCGACGGTCGAGCAGGCGATCCCTGAGTTGCTGCGAGTGATCGGAGCGAGCCTGGAATGGCAGGTCGGCATTTTTTGGCGGGTGCAGGAGAGGGCCAGAACGCTTCGTTGCCTGCACACGTGGGGCGCCCATCCGCATCCGGTGGAGGAGTTTTTAGAGGCCAGTCGCCGGGAAACATTTTCATCCGGGGTGGGATTTCCCGGTCGCTGTTGGTCGCGGGGTGAGCCGCTCTGGGAGCCGGATGTCTTGCGGGATCACGACTTTGTCCGAACGGCGGCCGCCTCCTTGAACGGGCTGCATGCCGGTTGTGCGTTTCCCGTCTGGCTGCGGGCCAGCGTGTTCGGCATCATGGAGTTCTTCAGCCGGGATGTCCATCCGCGCGACGCGGACCTCTTGCGGACGCTCGCCACGATTGGAAGTCAGATCGGGCTTTTTCTGGAGCGGGCGGAGGTCGAAGCCTCCTTGCGAGAAAACGAGAGCCGGACGCGTCTCATCATTGATACGGCGCTGGACGCCATCGTCACGATGGATCGGGAGGGAATGATCACCGAATGGAATGCGCAAGCGGAATTGCTCTTTGGATGGCAGGCGCACGAAGCGATCGGCAGAGATCTGGCCGATACGATCATCCCGGCCGACCAACGGGCGGCACATCGCGCCGGGCTGGCGCGCTATCTCAAGACGGGCCAGGTGAGCATTCTCGGGAAACTGGTGGAGGTGCAGGCCTGTCATCGTGATGGCCGGGCGTTCCCGGCGGAGGTCTCCATTGCGCATCTGCGCCTGAATGATACGGTCGTGTTCAGCGCGTTCATCCGGGATATCTCGCAGCGCAAGGAGTCGGAGCAGGCCCTCTCGTCCTATGCGCAGCAGTTGGAACGCAGCAATCACGATCTCGATGCAGCCCTGGGCCAGGCCCGTGCCGCCACTGAGGCGAAATCAGCGTTTCTGGCGACGATGAGTCACGAAATCCGGACGCCGATGAACGGGGTGATCGGGATGACCGGACTGCTGCTCGACACGGAGTTGACCGCGGAGCAACGGGAATACGGCGAAGCGGTGCGGAATTGCGGGGATCATCTGCTGACAATTATTAATGACATTCTGGACTTTTCGAAGATCGAGGCCGGCAAGATGAGTCTGGAGATCATCGACTTCGATTTGCGTCATGCCGTGGAAGATGCACTGGATTTGTTCGGAGAACGGGCGTCCACCAAGCAGTTGAATCTCGCCTGTCTGTTCCATGCCGAGGTGCCGAGCGCCGTGCGCGGTGATCCCGGGCGGGTGCGCCAGGTACTGACCAATCTGGTCGGGAATGCCATTAAGTTTACCGAGCAGGGCGATGTGGTGGTACAGGTGCGGCTTGCGTCGCCGAAGGACGGGGCTGTCGTCGTCCGCTTCGATGTGACCGACACCGGGATCGGCCTGTCCGAGGCGCAGCAGGCCCGGTTGTTCCAAGCATTCAGCCAGGCCGACGGCTCGACGACGAGAAAGTACGGAGGAACCGGATTGGGCCTGGCGATTTGTAAGCGCCTGGTCGAAATAATGGGTGGGGAGATCGGTGTGGCCAGCCAACCGGGGGCAGGCAGCTCGTTCTGGTTCACCGCTCGATTTGAACCCCAAGAGGAAGCGGTTGAAGCCGTCGTGCCGGAAGCGCTCTCGGTAAGGGGGAAACGTGCGTTGATCGTCGACGATAAGCCGATCAACTGCCGGATCCTCGATTTGTTGATGAAGAAATGGGGAGTCGGGTCCACGGTGATCAGCGACTATGTGGCCGTCGTTCCTCACCTTCAGGTGCAAATTCGCAAGGGGATCCCGTATGACATCGCGATCATTGATGCCGATCTGGCCGACGTCGACGGACTCCAGCTTGCGCAAACGGTGGTGTCAATCGGGGCGTCCGCTCCGCGCGTGATCCTGCTGACGTCTGTCGGAAAACGGGGAGACGCGAGAGCGGCCAAGGCGTTGGGCGTGTCGGCCTATCTCACTAAGCCGCTCAGGGAAAGTCAGCTCGTGCGTTGCCTGGCGAGGGTGTTGGAGCAGCCAGGCGTTTCACCCACCGGGGAGCAGCCGCAGTCAGGATTGGAGTTGGTGACCCGCCACACCCTCGTCGAGGCCGCCACGCCGGTCGGGATGAAGATTTTGCTCGCCGAAGACAACATCATCAATCAGAAGGTCGCTGTCCGGATGTTTGAGCGATTGGGCCATCGTGTGGATGTGGTGGCGAACGGCTTTGAGGCCGTCGAAGCGCTATCGCGGATTACCTATGATCTGGTGTTCATGGATTGCCAGATGCCGGAGATGGATGGATTCGAAGCCACCCGCGAGATTCGGCAGCGTGAGCGGTCAGGAAAAAGTTCAGCGCTTCATCCCATCACGGCTCCGCGCCACCGTACTCGCATCATCGCCATGACGGCCAATGCTATGCAGGGGGACCGCGAAGCCTGCCTGCAAGCGGGCATGGATGACTATGTCTCCAAGCCGGTGACGAGCGAGGCGTTAGCCGCGGTGTTTGAGCGTTGGCGCCCGCGAGCCGTTTCGATGGCGCCGGTCGAGACGTCGATGGGTGGTGATCCCACGATCGATCCGCTTGTTTTTGACGGGCTCAGGGTGTTGAGCGATGAAGACGATCCGGATTTTTTGACCAGACTGGTGACGCATTTCCTGGTCGACACGCCGGATAAGCTGGCCCTGCTGGGGACGGCCTGCCGTAAGGGGAGAGCTGAAGAGGTGCAACGGATCGCACATAGTTTGAAAGGGAGCGCGTCGAATCTGGGGGCGTTGGGCATGGCCAGAATGTGCGACCAGGTCGTCTTGGCCGCCCGTGAAAAACTGGAGACGGTTCCCGCCCTCTTGGCCGAACTGGAGCTTGAGTTCCAGCGCGTCCGGGGAGAGTTGGAGCGGGATCTCAAGGAGGCGGCATAATGGGCTGTCGATTCGATCTGCGGTCATTGAAGTCAAGGGAAGCCCTCATGCTGGGGATTATTGGAGTCGGGGCTATCGCACTCGGGGTCATCGGCCTGGATGTGGTGGAGCGCGAACGTATCGCACGGGCCGGGGAAAGCCTGTCGTATGCGGCATCTGAGGTGGCGGCGAGATTCGACTCCCAGGTGGCGGAGCGAGTTGGCGATATCGAAATACTCGCGAAGGCGTCACAGGTACGTTCAACCGATCCGGGGGTGGTGCTGGGCCATCTGAAAGCCATTCAGCAGTTCTATCCGGTCTATCGTCGTCTGTCGGTGGTGGATAACGATGGCCTGACGGTGGCCTCGACGGATCCTGAATGGGCCGGGAAGGATCTGGCGTCGTCGCCGCTGTTTCTGGAGGCCCGGCAGTCAGCTCAGGTGATGATTGAGACGGTGCGACAACCCGATCGAGAGGACGGCTCTTTGAGCGCCGTCGTATTTTCAGTTCAGATCAAGGGGAACGATGGGCGTGTGCGCGGCGTCATCATGGCGGAAATAGATCGTGCGCGCTGGCAGAAGTGGGCTGCGGAGACGATCGGCCACTTTGAGAATCGAGCGCAACAGTTCGGATCTGTGCGCTATCAGATCTTGTACTCCGAGGGAGAGGTTTTGCTTGGGGTCCAGAGGAGTGAGCAGACAGAAGGGAACTTTCAAAGCCATGGATTGCCGTCGCCGATTCACATGACCGGTGAATGGGCTGGATGGGTAGTAGAAGATCATCTAGCGCGCGGGGCTTCTGCCATTACCGGCTATGCCCGTATGGCTGGAGAGAGGTCGAGAGGCCAATTGCCGTGGGGAATTCTGGTCTGGGCCGATCGCGATGATGTGCTGGCGAGTATTCGGGGTGTCTTGCTGAAACTGGGACTGGCCGGGCTCGGCATCTTTCTTCCGACATTCGGTCTCCTGATCTGGTTTAGCCAGTGCCGGCGGATGGAGCAGGATAAGTCGTCATCAGCGTTGCGTTCCCTGGCGGAAAGTGAGGCCCGGACGAGGACGGTGCTGCATGATGCAATGGATGCCGTTGTGGTCATGGACGCTCAGGGCATGATCAGCGGATGGAACCGGCAAGCGGAAGTGATTTTTGGATGGGAGATGGTCGAGATATTGGGTTCAAGTATGGTGATGACACTGGTGCCGCCTCAATATCGGGAGGCGCACACACAGGGTGTCACCCGGTACCTGTCGACCGGCGAAGCGAAGATGCTCAACAAGCGCATTGAGATTTCAGCGATCAGGAAAGATGGTACTGAATTTCCGATTGAATTGACCATCACGCCTCTCAAGCTGGAGCAGGGGATGTTTTTCAGCGCCTTCATCCGCGATATCAGTGAGCGAAAGAAAATGATCGACCGGCTGCGGGAGAGTGAAACCTTTTTCCGATTGTTATCAGAGCAGCTGCCGGTCGGGGTTTTTGAAATCAACGAGGAGGGTCGCTGTCTCTACAAAAACAAGATGTGGGATACGATCATGGGGTCTGTCAGCGAGGAGGTCTTCGGATTCGCCTCGGCCGCGCTTCCCTCCGGCACGTGGGTCGAGTGGGTTCATCTTGAGGATCGCCCCGCACTGACTCAAAACTGGGCGGGGGCTCAAGCGAATTTTAGCCGGTTGCATGCCGAGTGCCGGCTGGCGCCAAATGGTGGGCCGGACCGCTGGGTGGAGCTTCAGCTGTGGCCCATGGCGGATGATCGAGGAATTCGCTATCTCGGTACGCTCGAAGATATTACGAGCCGAAAGAAGATGACGGATCGGCTTCGCATGAGTGAAGCGTTTTTCCGTCTCCTGTCCGATCATCTTCCGATCGGTGTCTTTGAAATCGATCATCGAGGGGCCTGTTTATATGGAAACAGGATGTGGAGGGACTTGTTCAATCTATCTGGAACAGTGGGCAGTTGTTGCCCGGGCCAATCGGGGTCGTGGCTACAGTGGTTCTATGCGGGTGATCGTGAGAAGGTTGAAGAGGAATGGGAGCAGTCCCGCACCACCTTCGATCGGGTGGCGATCGAATGCCGTTTGGCGGAGGAAGGGGGGGAGGCTAGATGGGTCAACGTCTTGCTGTGGCCTATGACGACGGAGGAGGGGGTTCGCTATCTCGGGACCTTGGAGGATATTACCGAGCGGAAACGGACCGTGGCGCGTACCATGACGTTGCTGCGTCATGGCCGGTTTGAATTGCAGACACTCACCGAAGCCAGAAATCTTGGCGAGTTGCTGGCCTATGCGTTTCCCGATCCCTCCCGCACGCAGCTGGGCTTGACGGAATTGCTCGTCAATGGAATTGAGCATGGGAACTTGGGTATTTCTTATGCCGAGAAATCTGTCCTCTTGGATCAAGGTCAGTTCGAGGCTGAAGTGGTCCGGCGATCGGCGTTACCGGAACATATGAAGAAGCGTGTCCGTATTACGGTCGAACGGACCGATAGGAATATCGAAATGACGATCTTCGATGATGGCAGCGGGTTTGACTGGAACCAGTATATCGATCTGAATCGTGAGCGGGCAGACGACCTTCATGGCCGTGGGGTCGCGATGGCAAAACTTATCAGTTTCGACGAAGTCGAGTTCCGTGGGTGCGGCAATCAGGTGGTGGTATCGGTCTCACTAGAGGGGATCGATGCCGACGCGTGGCCGGAAGAGGGGCGCAGGGTCGCTTAGCGGCCGGAGAAGCGCGCGCGAATCGACGCTCCCCAGCCGAGCGAGAGTTGCCCGGCCTCGGACGGCAGGGGGGCAGATGGCGGCGGAGCGATGGAGGGCGTCAGCGGCGTGGGCACCGCCCCACGATGCACCATCGGCAATTCCTGCAACGCCCCCCGGCAGGTTCCGCAGAGATGCCGGCGAGGTTGAATAGTCTTGCGTTGACGGCGATACACCCTTCCGCATTCCTTGCAGCGCCACGCAAATTGAGCCAGCGCCAGCACTTCTTTCTGCAGCGAGTGGTAGATCGTAATTGCGACCAGCCCGCTCCGGTTCATCTCGGTCATCTTTCGCACAAAATCAGGGCCGTGGTTCGGCTTCCGTTTCAGGATATCGAACTGCCATTGATGAATCATCTCATGGGCGAGCGTATTCAGCAGTTCCTGCTCGGCATAGGGGGTTCGTTCAGCCAGGCGTGCCATCAGAGGCTCGGATAAGCGTATCTCCCGTTTGGATCGCTGCGGAGTCGATTCGTCGAATTGCCGTGGACGCGGGCCTCCGCGACTGACGAACATGCCGACGGACGACGTCAGGCGACGGCTCCAGGCAATCGAAATTTCCGGCAGGAGCCCGTCGAAGTAGCACTCGTTCAGGGTGCGCCACTTTGCTTGTAACCATTCGATGGAAGGATTCATAGTTACAGGCTCCGTCTTGCCGGGACCATAGCGACTCAGAGGCGGCAATCGACGTTAGCGGATCTGCTCCAGCACCGCCGCGGCCAGTAGCGGCAGCATGATTTCATGGTGACCGGTCAGGGTATACCCCTTGCCGCCTTTTTGCGTCGGGCGTCTCACCACATTGGTCAGCGGCCGATAGTGCGAGAGGAAATCCATATTCACCGTAGTAATCTTGGTGAGGGGATGGCCGAGATTGCGCCCGAGCGACACCGTTTTCAGAAACACTTCTGGAAGAATGACGGCCGATCCCACATTCAGATAGACCCCGCCTTCCATCCCGGCGACCACGGCGGCCAGCCGTCGAAAATCCAGCAGAGACGTGGCGCCGATGGCGGCGCCATCGGCAGCAGGGTGCATATGGATGATATCCGTTCCGATCGCGACGTGCACGGTGACGGGAATGCCGAGCTTTGCGCCGGTGGCAAGAATGCTTGTCGCGCGGTTGGGAAACTGGCCTTGATAGCGATTGATGTAGTGCCCGACGGCCTCTCCGAGCCCCTGGCCGTGTTGTGCGCCGAGCGTGATGGCCTCGTTCAAGATGCGTCCGGTGTCTTCGGCCATGCCGAAGCGGCCTTCGTCGATCTCGGCGTCCACTTCTTCCGAAGTGTGCCCCATGAGCGCCAGCTCGAAGTCGTGGATGATGCCGGCTCCGTTCATGGCCACCGCCGTGACGATGCTGCGTTCCATCAGATCGACGAGCAGCGGCGCGAGGCCCACCTTGATCACATGGGCGCCGATACCGACGATGACGGGCCGCTTCTGGCGATGGGCTGTCGCGATGGCGGTCGCCACGGCGCGCAATGTTTTGACGGCAAGCAGATCGGGCAGCGACGCGAAAAACTGCTCGAACGACCCTCCGCGTTTCCACGGCCTGGCGAAGTCGGCTACCCGCACTTTGCTATGACGTCTTTTCAACGGATACGTCGTCAGATCCGACACATCGATCGGAGGAATTAACGAACGCGCGGGACGTTGCGGGGGAGTCCGGTTAGGACGCTGTGCCAAGGAGTGTTTCCTCTACGAGTTCGCACAGGACATGGCCGAGCGTGATATGGCATTCCTGGATGCGCGCCGTGACGGTGGAGGGTACGACGAAAGGATGATCGACGAGGCCGGCGAGTTTGCCGCCAGTGCCGCCGGACCAAGCGATCGTAATCAGGCCGCATTCGCGCGCGGCCTCGATCCCTTTGAGTACGTTCGGCGAATTGCCGCTGGTGCTGATGCCGATGGCGATATCGCCTTTCTGGCCGTGAGCCCGTACCTGCCGGGCGAAGAGTTCGTCGAAACCGTAGTCGTTGGCGATGCAGGTGATGGCGGCGATGTCGGTCGCGAGGGCGATGGCCGGCAACGGCTTGCGCTCGCGCTTATACCGGCCGACAAACTCCGCGGCGATATGCGCGGCGTCCGTGGCGCTGCCGCCATTGCCGAACAGCAGGACTTTGTGCCCTCCGCGAAACGCGGTCACCAGCAGTGCGGCGACTTGGGCGATGCGGTCGGCGTGGTCGCGGGCAAATTGTTGTTTGACGGCCGCGCTGTCGGAGAAGGCCTTGAGGACAGAATCTTTCATTAATCGGCGATTCTAGGCAAGCGCGGTGAGCCTGTCAAACGCGGCGGCTCAGACGCTAGGCCTTCGGCGGCGGGGCCGGCGAGCCCTGCTTAATGGCGTTCATGGCCAGCGCGATCATGGAGCCGACGTCGGAGACGGTTGCCGGAAGAATGAGCGTGTTATTGGTCCTGGCCAGCTCACCGAATTTCGTGATGTACTGTTCCGCTACGCGCAGCTGGACCGCTTCCTGTCCGCCGGGCACTTGAATGGTCTCGGCCACCTTCCGGAGTCCTTCGGCGGTCGCTTGGGCGATCGCAAGGATGGCTGAGGCGGCGCCTTCGGCTTCATTGATCTGTTGCTGTTTCTTCGCTTCCGACGCCTTGATCACTTGCTGCTTCTCACCCTCGGCCTGGTTGATCGCGGCGTCGCGCTCGCCTTCTGACGTGAGAATCACCGCGCGCTTTTCCCGCTCCGCCCGCATCTGCTTTTCCATCGCATTGAGCACGTCCTTGGGCGGCGTGATGTTCTTGATCTCATAGCGCAGGACTTTGACGCCCCAGGGGTCCGAGGCCTTATCGAGCTCATTCACGACCTGGATATTGATGTTGGTTCGTTCTTCGAAGGTCCGATCAAGTTCGATCTTCCCGATCTCGCTTCGCAAGGTCGTTTGGGCCAGCTGGATCAAGGCGAATCCATAGTCGCTGATGCCATAGGACGCGCGCTGCGGATGCAGCACTTTGAGGTACAGGATGCCGTCGACCGATACCTGCACGTTGTCGCGAGTGATGCAAACCTGCTCGGGAATGTCGATCGCTGTTTCTTTGAGCGAGTGCTTGTAGCGGATGTTATCGACAAAGGGGAGCAGGATGTGAAAGCCGGCGTCCAGCGTCGCCGAATATTTGCCGAGACGCTCGACGACATAAGCGCTTTGTTGCGGGACGACGACGGCTAACTTTGAGATGACATAGAGGACGAACAAGGCCAATAAGAGTGTGACGAGAAATCCGCCGCTCATACCACCATCCATAATGTAGTCTCCACGTGATTGGTCTCCGCTATTCGCCCGCGATCAGCAATGTTAGGCCGTCCATGCCGGTGACTTTGCTCCGCTGCCCTTTTGCCAAGGGGTTGGGGCCGGTGTTTCTGGCCGACCAGGTGGTGCCTCGGAGTTCGACTTTTCCGACGGCTCCGGCGGCCAGTGTGTCTACGGGAATGGCGATTTCGCCCGTCATCGAATCAACGTCGGGATGTTTGATTTCCGAGGCATTGATGCGGGCCAGCAAGGGGCCACGAAACAACAACAGGAATGCGACGGCCATGCCGGAGAAGAGCAGCCATTGGGCGGATTCTCCTGGGACGAGTTCCAGCCACGCGATCGCTCCGACCACCAGGGCAGCGAGGCCGAAAAAGAGAATGTAGAATCCCCCTGGGGTCATCATCTCGGCGCCCAGCAGGAGCAACCCGAGCAAGAGCCAGTACCACCAGATCATTGTAAACCCTCAGCGTGGGCGGTGAGCGAGGAAAGAGGCCTGCGCGATGGAGGAAAGTCTAAGCCGGTTTCCGGAGACCGTCAAGCAGAACGCATATTACCCGGTCAAGAATTGATCGCCTCTCTGGCCGATGCTATAGTCCGCGCGCAATGGCGCACGAACAACCAACCAAAGCACTTGTGGTCGCATTTACCGACGATGCGGCGGCGGCGGTCTCTGTCATCAATCGCCTCCAGCCTGAGGCGCTCTGCTTCGTGCTGCCGGAGTCCGCGAAGGCATTGGTGGAGTTGGCTGTGCAACCCCATATCGAGCACATGCCCAGGCGATGGGATTGGGTCACGCTGGCCGATACGGTCGATGTCGCAGCCTGCCACCACGCCTTGGCTGGTGTGCTGCCAGCCTTACTGAAGGCGTGGGATGTCCACTCGGGTGATCTGGTACTCGATCTCACCGGCGCCACTCCTGCTATGGCCGGGGCGTTGACGCTGGTGACGCTCCCGATCAGTTCACGAACGGTGGCCCTGTTGCCGTGGAGTGAAGGAGAAGAGGGTGAACCGATTCCACTCAATGGCAAGTCGATGCGCTGGGCACAGGGCAACCTTTGGGACGATGTGGCGATGGTCTCACGTCATGAGGCCGCCGAGCTGTTCAATCGCGGGATGTATCAGGCCTCGGCCAGACTGTTTCGCGAGATTGAAACCAGAGTGAGCGGCGGGCAGAAGCCGACCTATCGCGCCTTCGCCGATCTTGCCGAAGGCTATGAATTCTGGGAGCGATTCCACTACCGGCAGGCCTGGGACAAACTGAAAACGGCCACGAAGGCATTAGAAATGGCGTCACTCTGGGGCGGACCGCCGGGACTAAAAGCTGTCTTGCCCGGGATCAAAGCCAACGCCGGCTTTCTCGAACGCCTCGTGCTCGATCCTGCTGCAGTCAAGGATTCGCTGTGCCTCGATCTGCTCGCGCACGTGAGTCGACGTCTCCATGTGGGGCATGATCCTGAATCGGCAATGATCGTTCTGATGCGCGCGCTCGAATCATTCGCTCAGCGGCAATTGTTCAAACAGCACAAGATCAAGACCTGGGACGTGCAGCCCGAGCAACTCCCGAAAACTCTTCAGGAAACCTGCCGGATGTCCTGGTTGGACGACGTCGACGGCAAATACAAGATGCCACTGCAAGGGCAGTTTCGCGCGCTGGCGGCGTTGGGCGATCCACTCGGCCAGGCATTCCTGCGTGAGTGGCCGACCATGAAACCGTTGCTCGACGCCGCGAATCATGGCGTGCTCGGCCACGGTTTTGAGCCGGTCAAATCGGAGCGTGTGCAGCAGCTATACGACATCGTCTTGAAGTTGACCGGGGTAACAGAGTCATCGTTGCCGAAGTTTCCCGCGCTCGCGCTCTAACCTACATGGAAGTCAAAATCTACTATGAGGATACCGACTGCGGCGGAGTGGTCTACTACGCCAACTATCTCAAATATTTTGAGAGGGCGCGGACGCACTATCTTGAAGCGCGGGGACTGTCGGTCTCCGGGCTAATGAACCAGGGGACGGTGTTTGTGGTTGTGCGCGCGGAGCTGGACTATCGGGCTCCCGCACGGTACGGCGATACGTTGCTCATCGATACTGTGGTGTCCGATCTGAGCGCCGCCTCCATGACCTTTGCGCATGTGGTGAAAGAAAAGACGAGCGGGCGTGTGATTGTGGAAGGGTCTGCTCGACTGGCCTCGACAGATGGAAACGGCAAGGTGAAACGTCTCGACAAGGCCGTCGTGGCGGCGCTACAGTCTGGACCGCGTGCTGCTTGATGCTGTCGTTCGTGAAGCGTGAGGCGCGAGACTGAAAGCGGCTGTCATGCTTGGCGAGATACGAGAGACGCGTCACCAGAGAGATGTGCGAAGCGAAGGAGTCATTGAATGGATAAGCTCGGAACCTGGCTCGCCGTCACCGGCGTCGCCATCGGATTCATCGTCCTCGGCTGGCTGCTGTTTTCAGAGAATCCGTCGGATAAGAACAAAAAGAAACCGTAATTCAACGAAGCCGCGCCCTTCTTCGTCCAGCACCTTCCGCATCGCGATTCACGGGTCTGTCTTCCGTGGCAAGAGAAGCACGTTGCTGGGATTCCTGGAGCCTCTCGTTCCGGCTCCGTGATGGTTTTAATTGATGCGTGAGCAAGCGGATTTCGGGATATTCGTCGGCGAGATAGCGAAGCAGGGCATGAATGAAGAGGATGATTCCCGCCATCTCCAGGCTTTCTTCGAGATGGACGAACAATTGATAGGTCAGATTTTCAAAGCTATGCAATTCGGCCTGTCGCCCGCCAAGCATTTCGATGCCTATGGCCCCACCAAGGTAGAGCGAACCGGCGATCATGAAGGACCACCGTGTGGATGACGGAAGGCGGGAAAGGAATCCCAGGAACACCAATCCCAGGAGCGCCACACCAGCCATCGCAGGAATAATCCAGGCGAAATAGAAAATCCCCAGTTCACCGTGCCCCAGCAGGCCGCGTACCGGATCAATCAGCCTCTCATGAAGTGACCAGCCCTCATCCGTTGCCAAGTAGAAAAATCCCCCAGCGAGGATTATCCACTTCGAGACATCAGGGTCTTGACTGTGCCGTTTCAGTAGGGCAATCAGGACCAGCAGGGCGCCTGAACAGAGCAGGAGCGTCACGGAAAACAGGGTGGAGATGTTCTGTTCGAGATCGACGTGAAAGAGTTGTTCTATTATGGGCAGCAACCCGTACACGTAGTCATGGCCGAGTCCGTATCGGAGGAATTGGCTTGTGAGGCTCACTAGCATCAAGCTGGAAGCCACGGCCGCGAGGATGAACGTGATACGGATCGGCTGTAGGCGGATCGATGCTGGTATCGTGCTGTTTGGAGGATTCTGATGGTCCATCGTGGCCTTGGAAAACTGTTTCACTGATCCCCGTGTGGGGAGAATCAATGCAGGCTCAGATCAAGAAGTGCTTGAAGACGAATGTCTCGTGTGAAGCGTAATAAGTCAAGGATAGGCGCAGTTCGTGTTCTCGCGGCACAGAAACGGGGTCATTCAAAATTTCTGCGAGGGCTGCTGCCTATTGAGTGCATCGAGGCACGTAGAGCTTGTCTTTAGCTCCCTGTCTTGTCGTCCCTCAGCTCGATATTGATAGTGGCCTTTTTGCTCTGGCGTCGTCGCCGGCTGCTTGCGCGCTTTGCGTCTGCCTTGCGGCCATAAAAGGCTCCAGTTCCTTTCTTCGCTCCCGCATGCTCGGTCTTCTTTGCGCCCCAGGCCATAATATTTCGATTTCCTACTGTGCAGCCGATTCTCAGCCGGCTTTTGGTCGCTTTGCCCCCCGTCTCGGCAAGGTCGAGATGACGGAGCGAAGGAATGTGTTGACCGCCTCGGACGAATGAAAGACCGCCGCAACATCTGGATCCAGAATGATCTCGACAGTACCATTCTTCATGTGACCGGCAAACCGATTCGGTTTAGCCTTCGTGTAATCGAATCGGTACTCATCCCGCATCTTATCGGTAGTTCCAAGAGAGCGTTTACGAACTGTGAGCTTCTTCATAGTCTTGGCGTTCCAGTTTGGTGGCCTTGCGGGCGCTGATGATACGGACAGCCTTCCGACGTTCGGTAAAACAGACGAGTAAGAGCCGCTGCTTCAGTGAGAAGCCAACGATGATCTCGCGGGATTCGGTCATGGAGTGATCTGAGTCGTCGAAAATGCGGGCGAGTGGATCGTTGAAGACGGTCATGGCTTCTTCGAACAAGATTCCGTGCTTCATTCGGTTGGCGAGCGCTTTGCGTGCGTCCCATTCAAACCTCAGATTCATTCGGCCTCCCCAACCCTACCATACATGCTGTTTTTCTGTCCTCGCTGCGAAGTTATCGATCGGCGAGCTGAAGCTAGTCGGCCTTTGCGAACCCTTCCTGTTTCAGCGCCTCCGCCACGTTCTTCCCATTCACAATCACATCGGCGACGGTGCGGCCGTAGACATCCTGGCCGTGGGGCACGATCCGTATCGGTCCTTCATTGAGGAGTTGCTCTAGCCGCTGTCGGGCTTCTGGCCCGCGTGGCTCGCTCAATTCCGGTGTGTCAATGCCGCGGAGTCTGATGCGTTCGGACCCCATGCGCAGGGTATCGCCATCGATGGTGTAGATGGGTTGGCTGGTGGGAATTCTTCTCCCGGAGATCCGGCCTAAGGCAGAGGACTGTGCCTGTTTCTGGTACGGCGCGATTTTGTACCGGCCTTTGGGCAATCGATGGGGTCGGCTCCCTGATGACCGGTGTTGACGGTGCGGTTGTAGCCTCGAAGGAGGAGATGATTCGTTGATCGAGGGGGACCAGCAGAGATCACAATTCTTCTGGATGGTCGATCCTCCATTGGATGCGGTGAGTCGTGAGGCTTGGACCGAGTTTAACCAACAGGTTGCCACGGTGAACACACAGAGTGTCATGCTGGATATTCGTTTGAGCCGCATGTCTCAGTGCTAAGCAGGGGGCGTGCCATGAGCCACTCGGTTGACAATGATCAAAACGGCGTGCTGGAATGCCAGCGTTTCACGAACCACGAATCACGGAGGTTGTACGATGGATATGATGGGACGGGTGGGGCTGATCGAGATTCCAATCTTGATCGCGCCTGATCAAAAAATCTGGTTGGATCGCATGATTAAGGAAAACAAAATCGCCATTCCTCCAGGAGGGACCTTGGAAAAAGGCTCGCTCTATTCGATGTTTATCCGGATGCTCCTGCACAATGCGATGGAAGAGCAAAAGCGGCAGGAGGTATTAGACATGGAGGACGAGGACGACGAATAGCGACGCTGTTGAAAACGCCCGCCAGCGGCGTTCTCGCTACACTCAAGAGCTCAACGTACTCAGAGTACGCCTCGCTCTTGAGTGTAGCTGCGGCCTTGCTGGACAGCCGTTTTGAACAGCTTCTCACCTGATAGTAAGTGTATCCCTCGCGATACGAGGCGTATCATTCCCGGCAAGCATCTTTTCAGAAAGCATCCGGCCATAGGCCATCAGCTATTCGCTATAAGCTCTTGAAGGCGGAATGCGCGGCGCGGATGGTTTTGTCGATGTCGGCTGAGGTGTGAGCGGTGGAGAGGAACGCTGCTTCGAATTGCGACGGAGCCAGATAGATGCCCTGGTCCAGCATCTTGTGAAAGTACTTGCCGTAGCGCGCTGTATCCGCCTGTTTCACGGTATTCCAATCACTGACAGGCGTGGAAGTAAAGAATGCGGTGAGCATGGAGCCCACGCGGGTTTGGATGAGCGGAATTCCCGCTTTCTTCGCCGCTTCACCGATGCCCTTCGCCAGGGCCGCGGATTGTGCCTCAAGCTTCTTGTAGATGCCCTTCTTCTTGAGCTGTTTCAGCGTTTCGATCCCCGCCGAGACGGCCAACGGATTTCCCGACAAGGTTCCTGCCTGTCAGTGATTG
>CAZXNN010000021.1:0-19912 GCA_964641915.1 uncultured Nitrospira sp.
TATTGCGGAAGGTGAGCGACGCGCCTGTGCTCGGGACGAAGAGCGCCGGCGCCATGAACGGACGGTCCTCTCGAATGCCGTGAGAAAGTTCGATCAAGCCTGGCTGGCCTTGCATCAGACTGTGGAGGAAGAAGTGGTGAGTCTGGCGTTCCAGATTGCCACAAAGGTTCTTCATGATCGCGCCGACCAGGTCAAAGAGCAAGTGGTGGCGCAGGCCAAGACAGCGCTGGCGGCGTTGAAAGAGTCCGGCCGGGTGACGATTACGGTGCATCCCGCCGACGCCGCCACGCTCGACGCGCTGCGGGGCGAGTTGAGCCAGGTCGGCGATCTCACGCTCTCGCTTCATATTGAGCCGGATTTCACACTGTCCAGGGGGGGGTGTATCGTGCAGACGGCCAACCGCGTGGTGGACGCGTCGCTCGATACGCAACTGACTCGACTCGGCGAAGCGCTTCGCGCACGAGGAACCTATGTCGCTCAGTGATGTCCTCGATCAGGTTGAACCATTGGATATTACGGGCCGCGTGGCTCAGGCCGTCGGTCTGGTTATCGAAGGAACAGGCGCCCGCTCAACCGTTGGCGATATCTGTCACATTACGCGAGAAGACGGCAAAGGAGTGATTCCGGCGGAGGTGGTGGGTTTCCGAGGGGATCGTGTCTTGCTGATGCCGCTGGGAGAAATGCAAGGGATCGGGCCTTCGAGCCGCATCGCGATGACTGGTCAAGCGGCCGGACTCGCGGTGGGGCCGGCCCTGCTCGGACGGGTCTTGAATGGATTGGGGGAGCCGTTAGACGGCAAAGGCCCTCTAATCGCTCAGGCGCATTATCCACTCCGAACGAGTCCACCGAATCCCCTATCGAGGAACCGGATCACGACCCCGCTGGATCTGGGCGTGCGGGCGATCAATGGATTCCTGACCTGTGGGCGCGGACAAAAAGTCGGAATTTTCGCCGGATCGGGTGTGGGTAAGAGCGTCTTGCTCGGCATGATCAGCCGCTATACGCAAGCGGATGTCAACGTGATCGCGCTGATCGGAGAACGCGGCCGTGAGGTAAACGAGTTTCTGGAACGCGATCTGGGGGCGGAGGCCCTGAAACGATCGGTCGTCATAGTGGCGACCTCGGATCAGCCGCCGATGGTCCGGTTGCGGGCGTCCCTGGTGGCCACCTGCATTGCGGAGTACTTTCGCGACCAAGGGCGACAGGTCCTCTTGATGATGGATTCACTGACCCGGTTGGCCTACAGCCAACGTGAAGTGGGATTGGCGATCGGCGAACCGCCAACGACGAAAGGCTATACGCCGTCCGTCTTTGCCATGCTGCCTAAGCTGTTGGAGCGGGTCGGAACCGGTCCCGGAGTTGGTACCATCACAGGGTTATATACGGTACTCGTGGACGGCGATGATCTGTCCGACCCGATTGCTGATACGGTGCGCTCTATCTTGGATGGACATATCGTGCTGTCTCGCGCCCTCGCGGCGCAAAACCATTTCCCCGCCATCGACCTGCTCCAAAGCACCAGCCGCGTCATGCGCGATATTGTGACGCGTGAGCATGAAGCCGCGGCACGCCAAACGATCGAGTTGATGGCGAGGTATCGCCAATCTGAAGATCTCATTCTGCTGGGCGCCTATAAGCCGGGGATGAATGCGGCACTGGATCGGGCCGTGCGCGGACAAGATGCCATCAACGGATTTCTGCGGCAGGCGGTTGAACAGCCCGCCGACTTTGCCGCATCGCGTCAGGACCTTCTGACATTGGCACAACAGACATGAGCGTACAGTCACTACAGCACTATCGTGTCCAGATCGAGGAGCAGCTCAAAATGGAGCTCGCCGAGGTTACCCAGCAACTGCTCCAGGCGGAACAATCCATCGCGCGCTTGGCGGATGATCAACGGCTGCAGGAGGACCGGTATCGAGACGAGACCCGCCAAGGATTGACGATTGAGCAATTACTGCAGTGGCAATCGCACTTCGAAGCGCAGGCATCCGCAACGGAGCAGGCTCGTCGGACCCTGGCGCATTGGCAATCGCGATGGGACGAGGCCCGAACCAAGCTGGTGACTGCGAGCCAGGATCGCCGCACATTGGATCGCCTGATCGCGCGATATCGGGAGGCGGCGCAAACGGAACTGCGTCGCCGCGAACAAATGGCGACAGATGAATCCGCCCATCACCGATTTTCCGGCCAGGGAGATCCGTTGTCATGAAACAGAGATCTGCGAATGCAGCCTCCGATCGCATCACACTGAGGCATGCCGTGCAGTCTCGACCGGCTCCGAGCCTGTCAGCCCGGCGCTCCCATCTCTGGACCTTGGCCGGAGGCCTCACCGGATCGGTCCTTCTGCTGTGGGTGATGGTGCAGCTTGGTCAGGCCTCATCTGATCCGCAGCCGAAACCGGCGAAGCCGACTCCTGCTTCGGCAACGGCTGCGTCTCCCGGACCTGCCGGGGGCGCTGAGACTGCTGCCGACACGGCGGCCGCGCAAGGACCGGCCGTCGAGACGCCACGAGAAATCATCGAGATGTTAGATCAGCGTAAGAAGGATCTCGATCGCCGCGAAGCCGTCATCCGGCAAGAAGAAGAACGTCTTCTCGCCCTCAAGACGGAACTGGAGGGGATTCTCACGCGGAATGAAGCGATGCAGAAGAAGCTTGAAGAGTCTCGGCGACTGCATCAGAAACAAACGACGGAGCAGAAAATCCAGCAGGATCAATTTATCGCCGATCGAAAAGCTCTGTACTCCAAGCATGCCCAGGAGCAGAAGACGCAAAGCCAGGCGCAGCTCGCCAAGATGTACGAATCCATGCCGTCCGAAGAAGCCGCAGCCAGACTCGAAAAGATGCCGGAGCACAAGGCGATCGAAATTCTCCGCATCGTCAAGCCGAAGACCGCCGGAGCGATTCTCGCTCAGGTCCGTGTGGAACGAGCCGCAAAGCTCACCGAACAGTTGCTCGTTCAAGCCCCCTAAGCCTGTCCGCGCTCAGGTGGAGTCATCTTGCCTACAGGATAGGAAGTTCTTTCCACCTCGATTAATTCTGCTGGTACCGTGTCGTTCATTTCCATCAATTGGCGGACAGTTTGCGATTAGGCGACCTGGCACGAGGCTTGAACTATGCCGGTGTGTGTCATCCGCTAATCATTGGGAATCCTGAGGCCATGATGGACGTTCAACTACCTTATCTCGCATCAGCAGGTACTTCCAGCGCGACAAGCACCCAAAGGTCTCCTCGCCACGGACAAGGCGAAGGCAGACGAGAGTCGGCCGGATCCGGCAAATCATTTTCGTCTGAATTGCATGCCGCTAATACAGCGAAGGAACCGCGTCACGAGATGGGGCGTAGCCAAACAGAGGGTGATGAGCACGATGCCCCGGCGTCTTCGGACGAGTCTACGCCGACAGCCACAGCTCACTCCTCCTCCGGCGCGGTCAGGGATGAACAGGCGGGCGACAGGTCGGCCGAACTGTCCCGACACGACTTCGACGCCGTCACCACATCGCCATTGCCCGATGTGACGACGCAAAGCGTTCTACTCGCGCTGATCGCTCAGCCCGTCGTTACCACAGAGGCTCAGGCCCCGATGCAGACCTCATTGGGTGAACAGACGAACATCGCAATGGAGTCCGTGATGCCTTCTGTCATGGAGGACGGGACATCGTTGCCGGTCACGGCGGCGGACTCCTCCACCTCTACGCAGGTTGCTCGCAAAGAATCGACTGACAAGTCCCCCGATCCCACGGCAGCCCTTCAATCAGGGGCCTCCCTGTTTTCTCCGGTCGATCCTCAGGGGCAGTCCATCGCATCCTCCGACCAGGATACTACATTGAGCCGTCAAACCCAGCCGACAGCCGAAGAACTGCGCAACCTTCAGCAAGAGAAACCGACCGCTCCGCTCACGCGAGAGGAGCTGCCGCAGGCTGCCGTGAAAGGCGAGGGACAAACTGAGTCGGACGTCCTGCCTCAGGATCTGCGATCTCAAGTACGGGAAGTTCTCAATGCTGTGCAAACATTCACCCCCGAGCAGATTCAGCAGCCAGAAGACAATCGATCACCTGTCCTTGAGCGCACGATTCCGGCCGAACAGGCCCCTGAACCTAAAGAAGATGCAACGTCTCGTCGGCTGGCGGTTCCCTCGACCGGTTGGCAGGAGGCCACACCGCAGGATGATGAACGCGGGATGCAATGGTCCGGCCGTGACCATCGCGAGCGCCCATCTGGAGATGAGGGCCTGGCGCAGTCTCCCATGCCGGACATCTCCGCGCCTGCCACACCGTCGCATTCCACGCTGTTGAACAATGGTATGGATCAGCGCGCGTTTTCTTCTTCGCCTTCAGCCAAGGTTTCTGCTGACATTCTACCAGCTGCTTCTGCTCCTTCTGTTCAGCCGGCCGATTGGATGCCGGGCACGTCTGCGAATCAGACCAAGTCGATGGTACTTGAGCTTTCGCAATTCGATTTGGGTCGGGTGAATATTCGTGTCGCGGTCAATCAGGATACTGTACACACGCATTTCTCATCCGAGCGGAACGAGTTAGGACAGTATCTGGTGAATGGACAAGACCGATTGCAATCAGCGTTAAATGCGTCAGGATTAGATCTGGGTCGCTTCCAGGTCGACATTGACCGCCAGAGCGCGGGACGCTCCTTCCAACAGCCGGCGTCCCAGGAACAGTCGCATGGCCATACGCCACAGGGAGAAGGCCGGGACTCAGGACCGGGGCGCGAAGAGGCGGCGCATGACACCACCCCGCGCCGCGGCATGTTGAATCTGGTGGCCTAGCGATAAGGGAGTTCAATCATGGAAACCGTAACCGCAGCTACATCCCAGACGACCCCTGGTGTCACGACTTCAGCGAGCGGCGGGATCTCCGGCGCGTTGAGTGGCAACCAACAATTGGGCCAGAACGACTTCCTCAAGCTTCTGGTCACGCAGCTCAAGAATCAGGATCCATTGAAGCCGATGGATAACACCGCATTTGTGGCCGAGCTGGCCCAATTCAGTCAGTTGGACCAAAGCACCAAGCAAGTCCAGCTGTTGGAAAAGAGTATCGCCCAACAAACGGATTCGATGCAGTACACCTTGCTGCCGATGATAGGGCGAAACGTACAGGTCGAAGGCTCGCTCATCGATCTGAACAACGGACCGGCAAAACTCACCTACGCGTTGGAGCGTGAAGCGGCCACCGTACGAGTGACCATTCAGGACAAGCAAGGCAAGGCCCTTCGCGTCCTGGACTTGGGGATACAGAGTGCCGGGAAGCAGGAAGTACAGTGGGACGGGCTCAATCAGAATGGTCAACTCATGCCGAATGGAACCTATCAGTATCAAGTGTTGGCAAAAGACGCGAAGGGCGCAGCGGTACTGGCCGCACCAAGCGCGACGTTAAAGATCTCCGGTGTGCGGATGGTGAACGGCGCCCCGCAACTGGCTTCCGGCGACTATGTGATCGACCGGAAAGACATTATCGAACTGCGATAAATCGAACACGAGGGCATTTGTTACAAAGGAGGGTGTGATCCATGGGTATTCTGTCGTCCCTGTTTGCCGGTGTGAGCGGTCTCAATGCCAACGGCACGGCGTTGTCGGTCATCGGTAACAACATCGCCAACCTCAGCACCGTCGGGTTCAAGGGGAGTCGCGCGACCTTTGCCGACTTGATCAGTTCCTCGATCTCAGGCGGATCAGGTTCCGTCCAGACCGGAATCGGTGTGGCCCTCACCTCCGTGCAGGGGGATTTCACCCAGGGCTCGCTGGCGACTTCTTCGAACGTGCTTGATCTGGCGATCGACGGCAACGGGTTCTTTGTCATGAAAGATGCGCAGAACGGGACATTCTATGGACGTAACGGCCTCTTCCGCTTGAACAAAGATAGTGTCGTGGTTGACCCGACCGGATTCAAACTGCAGGGATTCCTTGCTGACACGACCGGGACCATCACCGGCAATATCGGCGACATCGCGCTGCCGACGACGACCGCAGCACCGAATCCCACCACGACCGCCCTCTTGGCCGCCAACTTGAACTCCGGCACGGCGACAACAGGAATCCGAGGCAACATTATCGGATCGTCCGCTTCGGTGACGACTTCGGCAGCCGGCAATAATGCCTTTACCATCAACCTGAACGGTGACGGAGTCCAGACCGTGACAGTTGCGAACGGCCTGACTGGGTCGGCGCTCGCCAGCGCCATCCAGAGTGCCGTGCGCAGCTTGACTGCAGCAAACCCGTATTTGCAAGCCGCCTATGACGGCTTCGAAGCCACAGTGGGCGCAAGCAATATTTTCACCTTCCGATCGGGTATCTCAGGGACAACTAATGATGCGGCGACCAATGACGGTGCCGTAGTAGTCGCGGCGAGCGGTGCCAATACTCTGGCCTCAACGCTGAACATGCTGGCCGGCACCTCGACCACCGGCACAGATTTCGATGTCACCGATCCGGTCGGCACGTCGAACTTTACAACATCGCTCACCGTGTATGACTCACTGGGGAACGACCATCTGCTAACCACCTATTTCACCAAAGTCGGCTCGAATACCTGGAATTATAATGTGGTTTCACCCACCGTTGATGTCAATACGGCTAACTACCACTCCAGCAATATCGATACGACACTCGGAATTGTTCGAGTCGGAGCGGGAACGTTGACGTTCGGGACCGATGGGACGCTGCAGCGTGAAGGGCCGGTGATTCGATTCGATACGAATACGGCGGCGGGTACCGTGGCGACTGTCCCGGGGGAATTGCAAATCGACTTTGTCGGAGCCACGCAGGACCAGCTCATTGAGTTCAATTTCGGCGACAGCGTCATTACGGACGGAGGGAACGGCCTCACCGGATCGACGCAATTCGGTTCCACTTCCGCGCTAGTCCAGCAGACGCAAGACGGCTATGCTGCCGGCTCGCTGCAAGCTTTCAGTGTCGATACGAATGGCACCATCAGCGGCCGGTTCTCCAATGGACAGCTACGCGCCTTGGCCCAGGTGGTTCTGGCGAGGTTCCCGGATCCGATCGGCTTAACCCGGACCGGCAAGAACACGTTTGCCGAATCAGGCAACTCAGGCCAGCCGGTGACGGGTTCCCCGGATAGCGCCGGCCTCGGTCGCGTCCTGTCCAATTCACTGGAGCTGTCGAATGTCGATCTTGGTCAAAGCTTCATCGATATGATTGCCGCCCAGCGCGGGTTTCAGGCCAACTCCCGCGTGATCACCACGTCGGATGAAATCCTTCAAGAACTCGTGAATTTGAAACGGTAAATAGCACGACTCTGCCGGGGTGAGTTCTTTAGGAATTCACCCCGGCTTCCCCCTCTCTCTTCCTCTTCTCGAAACTCCAGCGAGCATCAGCAGTTCACGGGGCTATCCTCACTTCACCGTCATATTTCTGACAGCGTCAAGGGACCGGCTCTTCACGGGCGGTCTTCTGACCATTTCTTCCGATGAGGCCGCTCATCACTGGTATTTGGCGTGGAGTTGTCCGCCAACTCCATGACAGGCGGCCCAATTTCAGATGGCATATCCATTGCACAAACCCCTGTGACGACAATTGTGCGTGCGAATTGAGGAGGTCTCCATGTCAGAAGAACCAGCAGCAACCCCAGAAGCAGGTAAGCCTGCGGCACCGGCGCCCGCGCTTCCTATTAAGCTTCTCATCATCGTCGTCGCCGCGGCGCTCGTCGCCGGACTCGGCGGCGCTTTTGTGATCGTGAAATTCATGGGCGGTCACAGTAGCGGAGGAGGAGAGGCAGGGGATGAGCATAAGGCAGAAGCTGTCGCGAAGTCGGAGGGACATGGCGAAAAGGGGGGCGCGGGAGCCGCGCCAGGCGTCGTGTTCGATCTGGACCCGTTCATTGTCAATCTCGCCGATGCGCCGGATATCCGCTACCTCAAGATGACCATTAAGTTAGAGGTGGAGAATGAAGGGGTGTCGGCGAATCTTGCCACTCGCATTCCTCAGTTGCGCGACACCATCCTGGTGTTGCTGTCGAGCAAAGACTCGACAGCGATTCGGAGTCCGCAAGGCAAATTTCAACTCCGCGACGAGATTACCCAGCGGATCAACGGTCTGCTGCCTAAGCCAGGCGTGAAAACCGCCTACTTTACGGATTTCGTCGTCCAGTAGATCGAAGACTATGGAAAAGATTCTTTCACAAGATGAGATCGATGCGCTGTTGAACGGGGTGGTCTCAGGCGAGGTCGAAACAGCGCCGCCGGCGGAAGCTGCGGCTGAAGCGACCACCGGCGTGAAGGGGTACGATCTCCTCAATCAGGAGCGCATTATCCGCGGCCGAATGCCGACCCTGGAGATGATTAACGATCGGTTTGTCCGCCGTCAGGCTGTGGCGTGGACCGGCGTGTTGCGCGAAGCGATTGAATTTGTGGTGGTTGGAACGCAGGTCATCAAATTCGGTGAATTTCTAAAAAAGATTCCGATGCCATCGTCCCTCAACGTCTTTCACATGGCTCCTCTGCGAGGCAGCGGGCTGTTTGTGATGGATGCCTTTCTGGTCTATCTCCTGGTCGATTATTTTTTCGGAGGTAAGGGACAAACTCATGTGAAACCAGAGGGGCGCGATTTTACAGCTGTCCAACTGCGCATGATCAAGAAGCTGCTCATGTTGGCGCTCGCCGATCTTGAGAAAGCCTGGCAGGCGATTATGCCGGTGAAAGTGGACTATGTGCGCTCCGAGAGCAACCCCCAATTTGCCATGGTCGTGACAGCTTCAGAGGTCGTCATCGTGGTGACGCTGCAAGTCATCATCGGCGAGACCACGCGGGATTTGTTTGTGGTGTATCCCTATTCGATGCTCGAACCCATTAAGGAAAAGCTCTACTCGGGGCTGGTGTCGGATCAGTTGGAACAGGATGGATCCTGGAACAGCAAATTCCGCGACTTGATCCACGAGTGCGAACTGCCGATTGCCGTCAAGCTCGGTTCCACCACCGTCACCGTCCAGGACGTGCTGAATTTCGCGCCCGGCGATGTGGTGATGTTGGACCAGCGTCCCGGTGATCCGTTGGAATGTTATGTCGAGGATTATCTCAAGTTTCTGGGAAGCCCTGGAGTATTTAAGGGGAATCACGCCTGTCGCGTCACGAAGGTGCTGACTTAACTCGTACGTAGGGGAGACGACCGTATGGCTGACGACGATGCCAATCAATCCGCTGACACCTCGACTCAGGAGCCGGTCGCCGCAACGCCGGCATCGTTTCCGCCGGTGACGAACACCGCGGTGGCGGAACAGGCCAAGAATATCGATTTTATTCTGGATATTCCGATGAAGGTGTCCATCTATGTCGGCTCCACGAAGATGGCCATTCGCGATCTCTTGCAGCTCGCGCAGGGCTCGGTCATCGAACTCGACAAATTGGCCGGGGAACCGATGGAAGTCATGGTAAATAATAAGCTGGTGGCCAAAGGCGAAGTGGTGGTCGTGAATGAAAAATTCGGTATCAGGCTCACCGATGTGGTGAGCGCTGCGGAACGTGTCAAGCAACTGGCCTAAGCCAGAGGGAAGCAACACTGTGGTTGACGTGTGGGACAGCATGGGCCGAACAATCTTGGCGTTGGGAGCGGTCCTGCTTCTCATGGGAGCCGTCACCTGGGTTGCCCGGCGAGTGTTCTCGCAACGCATCGGCACGCCCGGTGGCACGCCCCTCATCCAGGTCGTGGCGAACAGTTACGTGGCTCCGCGACAATCGATCGCCCTCGTGGCCATTGCGGGACAATACTTTGCCGTCGGAGTGACCTCAGAAACGTTGATCCCTCTCGGTCGTATCGAAGCCACAGAACATTTGGCGACCCTCGTCTCAGCCTCCGGTCAGACCGGTACTTCGTGCGGCATCTCTCCTCACAACCTTCTGTCGGCTGACTGGTGGCAGAATTCGGCCAACGTATTCGGGCAGGGAAAGCAAGGCGGACCGCATGCATAGCCTGACGCACGTGGCAACGCCGTGGACCAGGCTCATGCTGATGGGAGTTCTGATCCTTCTTGGCCTGGGGCTGGCGGCACCGCAGCCGGTCTGGGCAGCGGGCCCGTCGGTCAGTATCGATCTGGGATCGGATTCGCCCAAGCAGACAGCCGTCGTCATTCAGATTCTGATCCTCATGACGGTGCTCTCCCTGGCGCCGGCCCTCTTTATCATGGTCACGTCATTTACGCGGATCGTGATTGTCCTTTCGTTCCTCCGCCAGGCCCTTGGGACGCAGTCGGTTCCCCCGAATCAAGTCCTCCTGGCGCTCGCCTTGTTTCTCACCATGTTCATCATGGCCCCTGTGGGACAGCAAGTGTACAGCGAGGCGCTGCAACCGCTCTTGGCCGAACAGCTCTCCTATGAAGATGCATGGAAGAAAGGTATCGAACCCGTCAGAGGATTCATGTTGCGCCAGCTCCGGGACAAGGACCTGGAGCTGTTTATTACCCTCAGCAAGATCCCGAAACCGGACAAGCTTGCGGATGTACCGACGCATGTCGTTATCCCGGCCTTCATCCTCAGTGAGCTCCGTATTTCCTTTCAGATCGGTTTCTTGATCTATATCCCATTCCTGATCGTGGACATGGTGGTGGCCAGCATCCTTATGTCGATGGGCATGATGCTCTTGCCGCCGGCGGTCATTTCGTTGCCGTTCAAACTGATTCTATTTGTCCTTGCCGACGGATGGTATCTCGTCGTCGGCTCAATGGTAAGGAGCTTCCAGTAATCCTATGACACCGGAATTAGTCACGGAACTCGGACGGCAGGCGTTGGAAACAACCCTCATGGTTTCGGCCCCCATCTTGGGGTTGAGTTTGCTGGTGGGCTTGGCGGTGAGCGCCTTTCAAGCGATGACACAGTTGAATGAGCCGACCCTGAGTTTTGTGCCCAAGGTCTTAACGCTCTTCGGCGCCATTCTCGTATTTTTGCCCTGGATGTTGGGCATCATGACGAGTTTCATGACGAATCTCCTGACCAATATTCCCGATTATATTCGCTAGGGCCGTATGGGACTGACGCAGACCATTCACATCCTTCTTCCGCAGTTCCAGGCTTTCATTGTCCTGATCTCCCGCATTGGGGGGTTGCTCGCCGCGCTGCCGGTTTTCAGCGGACGGACGATTCCCGTCAAGGTCAAGCTGGGCTTAGTGCTGACGTTGAGCCTGATGCTGGCTCCATCGATTCCGATGCCGGCTGTGTCGCTGGATCCGGTGCTCTTGGTCGGTGGCATGCTCAGCGAGATGGCGATTGGCGTTACCATCGGGCTGGCGGTGCGCTTGATGTTCGGCGCATTGGAAGTGGCCGGCGAGCTGCTGGGTATTCAAATGGGGTTCGGGGCGGTTCATCTGTTCGACCCGACAACCTCTCACCAAACCCCGATGATCGCGCAGTTCTTCACCATGCTGGCCTCGTTGATCTTCCTCTCATTGAATGCGCACCTATTTGCCATGGCAACCATCATTCACAGTTATGAGGCGATCCCGGCTTTCGGCGCCCATCTCTCCTCGCATCTGGGAGAAGAGATTCTCCTGCTGTCACAGCGAATGTTTACGATCGGTATGAAATTAGCCGCGCCGGTGCTGATTACTATTTTGCTCATTAATGTCCTTATGGCCTTGCTCGGGCGTGCTGTTCCGCAAGTCCAGGTCTTTGTCTTAAGCTTCCCCATTACGATTGCCGGGGGGGTGCTCGTCCTCAGTCTCGGCATGCCCTTTACTGTCGCCTTAATCGGGTCGGAGTTTGAACAGCTCCAACTCACGATTGAAGCGTTACTGAGGAGTCTCGGACGTGGCTGAGTCAGAGTCAGATAAGAGCAGCCGGACAGAAGAGGCGACTGAGAAACGTAAGTCGCAGGCCCGGACCGATGGACAGGTCGCCATGAGCCGCGATGTCGGTACTGCGGCGGTCCTTATCGGCGGGGTCGGATTTCTGGCGATCGGTGTGCCGATCGGACTGCGCCAACTGACCGACGTGACACGGCGCGGGCTGGCGTTGTCGTTCGATGAAACGTTCTGGAAAGCACTAACGGTCGATCATATCCATACCATTGTCGTGCAAATCAGTGTGGCCACGATGATTCTCATTTTACCCATTCTCGGCGTTGTTCTGTTCATGGGAACCGGCGCATCACTGGCACAAACAGGATTTATGTGGCGGCCGAACGCGCTGCAACCGAATTTCGGGAAGCTCAATCCGATCAAGGGGTTGGGCAAACTGTTTTCCACCAGGTCGGTGATGGAGCTCATCAAGGGCCTCGTGAAGATTGCCATCATCATGACGGTCGCCCTCTTTACTGCGCGTCACGATCTGCTCATGGTGCCGGGACTCATGGACTACGATCTGTCGGCTTCGATCGAAATGGCCGGGCACCTCACGCTAAAAGTGGCGACAGGTGTCGTGGGCGCATTGGCCGTCCTCGCCGCCGTGGACTACATATACCAACGGTTTGAGTGGTCCCGTGACCTGCGCATGACCAAAGAAGAAGTGAAGGAAGAGCACAAGGCATCGGAAGGTGATCCGCTCGTTCGTGGCCGTATCCGATCTGCGCAACGCGATCTTGCCAAGAAACGCATGATGGCAGCAGTGAAGACCGCCGATGTCGTGGTGACGAACCCCACGCACCTGGCGGTGGCGTTGAAGTATGACGCCACCCAAAAGACCGCTCCGTTCGTGGTGGCCAAGGGAGCCGGCTTTATCGCGGAACGTATTCGCGAGCTGGCTCGTCATCACGGAGTCGCGGTGGTCGAAAATAAGCTGGTGGCGAGAACGCTGTATCGGCTGGTCGATATCGGGAAGGAAATCCCGTCGAACCTCTATCGCGCCGTGGCGGAAATCCTGGCGTTTGTGTACCGGGCCAGGGGCGTCAACCCCGGACAGTTATAAGAAGGGCTGTATTTCATGGCATCCACGACAACTATGCGTCCAGTCGAGCATCCACCACTCCTCAAGCATCCCGACATCGTCATGTCCGTGGGTGTTGTCGGCGTGCTCATGGTCATGCTGTTACCGCTTCCGCGGTTTCTCTTGGACCTGTTGCTCAGCTTCGACATCACGATTTCCATTATCATTTTGCTGGTGGGGCTACAGGTCCGCCGGCCGATGGACTTTTCGGTATTCCCTTCGATTCTCCTGATGGTCACGCTCCTCCGGCTGTCCCTGAATATCGCGTCAACCCGCCTGATTCTGTTGCATGGCAATGAGGGGGCGGCAGCTGCAGGCGAAGTCATCCGCACGTTCGGCACCTTTGTCGTCGGCGGAAACTACACTGTCGGTCTCGTGGTCTTTGCCATTCTGGTGATCATCAATTTCGTCGTCGTCACCAAAGGCGCCGGGCGCGTCGCTGAAGTCGCCGCCCGCTTCACGTTGGATGCCATGCCTGGCAAGCAGATGGCCATCGACGCCGATTTGAACGCCGGACTCATCAAGGAAGATGAAGCCAGACGGCGGCGGAAGGATATCGCGGAAGAGGCCGACTTCTATGGAGCGATGGACGGTGCCAGCAAATTTGTGCGAGGGGACGCGGTCGCGGCCGTCATCATTGTGGTGGTGAATATCGTCGGCGGGCTGACCATCGGCATTCTGCAGCAGGGCATGAGCCCAGGCCTGGCGGCGCAGACGTACACGCTCTTGACCGTCGGCGAGGGCCTGGTCGCTCAAATTCCGGCCCTCATCGTCTCGACCGCCACCGGTATGATCGTGACGCGCGCAGCCTCAGAAAACGATCTCGGTGCGGAGATGACGCAGCAACTCCTGAATTCACATCGAGCCGTGGGAACGGCCGGAGGAATCCTGCTGGCCCTCGGCCTGGTGCCGGGGCTGCCGCATCTGGCCTTCCTGGTCCTAGGAGCCGGCGTATGCTGGATCGCCTATCATCTCTATCAACGGGAACAGACGCCGGAGACTCAGGCTCCTCCGCCCGTAACCGCGAAGGTAGAAGAACCGGTCGCCCACGTCGCGCCGCTCGATCTGATGGAAGTGCAAGTGGGATACGGCCTGATCAACCTCGTTGAAGGCACGCAGGGCAATACGCTCCTGGAGCGCATCAAGGGTCTCCGGCGGCAGTTTGCCGAATCCATGGGATTTGTCGTCCCTCCCATTCATATCCGTGACAATTTACAGCTGCGCCCAAATGAATACGCGATCATGCTCAAGGGCGTCGAAGTCGCCAAGGCTGAAGTGCTTCCGGGCCATGTGCTGGCGATCGATCCCGGCACGGCTCAACGAGGGATGGTCCAAGGGATTCCCACCAAGGAACCGGCATTCGGATTGCCCGCACTGTGGGTTGTCGAGGACCAGCGCGAGCAGGCCCAGATGGCCGGTTATACCGTCGTCGATGCCAGCTCGGCCGTCACTACGCATCTTTCCGAAATTATCAAACGTCACGGGCATGAATTGTTGGGCCGGCAGGAAGCCCAAGCCTTGCTCGACGAAGTCGGAAGGACGCATCCCAAGCTGGTGGAAGAACTCATTCCGACCATGGTCTCCCTGGGTACTGTGGTCCGGATCTTGGGCAATCTTCTCAAGGAGGGGATTCCCATCAGGGATATTCGGTCAATCTTGGAAGCCATCGCTGATCATGCGATGACGACCAAAGATCCCGAGCTGTTGACGGAAATGGCCCGCCAATCGCTGGCCCGGACCATTACGAAGCAGTACCAGGCACCGGATGGATCGCTCCCGGTCATCACGCTTGACCCGCGGCTGGATCGGACGCTCGCCGAGCAAGCGTCAATATTGCCGCAGGGCGCCATGCTGAATCTGGATCCCGCGCTGTCGCACAAACTTCTGACGGCGCTCAAACAATCAGCGGAACGCGTGGCTGCACGCGGCCAGCAGCCAATTCTGCTCTGTTCTCCGGCCGTGCGACGGCACTTGCGGCGATTGACGGACCGGCTCTTGCACTCTGTGCCAGTGATCGGACTGAATGAAATCGATGCCATGGTGCGCTTGCAGTCGCTGGATACCATCCGGCTCGACTCAGAGCTCCCACAACCGTCGTGAGGTGAATCATGAAAGTTAAAACGTTTCATGCCTTGACCATGCAGGATGCGATTCGAGCGATCAAGGAAGAGCTGGGGCCGGATGCCGTGATTCTTTCATCCAAGGAAGTGCATCAAGGCGGCAGGTTGATGAGTTATTTCAATAAGCCGGTCTTGGAGGTCATGGCAGCGGCCGAATATGATCCGTTGCCCCCGATCAAGCCGTCGCTGGACACGTCGATCCCGAGCGAGCCACGGAAAGCTTCGCAGGCGCTATCTTCGGCCAGCACATGGACCCAGCCGGCCGGGCCGGAAGTCTTTCGTGACACCCTGCAGGGCATGCTGGCGCAACCAGCGTCTGTATCTCATGTGTATGGGATGAATCGGCCTCCGGTGACTACGCCTGCGCCTCGGCAGACACGGCCGGCAGCGCCGCGCTCCTCGCATATCAAACAGAGTCGGTTACAAGATCTGCGCAAAGACTTACGGGAGTTAAGCCGGGAGATCGGCGCCTCCTTGCCGGCGGGCTCCCAATCGTTGAGTCAACATGCGGAGCCGGCCATCGCGTCGTTGTGCCGCAATCTCGTGGCACAAGGGCTCCGCCCGTCGAGCGCCGACAGGATCGGACGGTCCGTGGGCGTGGAACTGGCTGGGCGCAACACGACGGCGCCGCACGATCTGCAGAAGGCGCTGGCGAAGTGTCTGGCTCAGGACATGCGCGTGAGCGGACCCCTGCTCTCCGGTCAGGGAGATCGGACGATCGCCATGATGATCGGAACAAACGGGGCAGGCAAGACGGCCGCGATCACAAAGCTGGCAACTCACTATCAGTTGGAAAAAAAGAAGTCCGTCGCCATTGTCTCGCTGGACACCTATCGATTGGCTTCAGTCGAGCAACTCCGGATGTATGCCGATGTGCTGGGTATTCCATGCGAATCGGCGATGTCTGCAAAGCAGGCTGCCGCCTATGTCCACAAGCATGCCGATGCCGACCTGATTCTGATCGATACGGCCGGGTTCGGCGAGAACGATCTTGCCTTGGTGCATACCCTGCACCAGCTCCTCAAGGCCGAACCAGAAGTGCAGACGCATGTTGTGGTCTCGGCCTCGACACGTGAGCAGGATTTGCAACGTCAGGTGGCGCAGATCCACGCGCTCCCGGTCTTACGACTCCTGTTCAGCAAGCTCGATGAGACGGACTCCTTCGGAACCCTGTACGAATTGAGTCACCAATCAGGCGTTCCACTATCCTATTGGAGCGCCGGTCAGCGGGTTCCAGAAGATCTTGAAGTCGCGACGCCGCTACGGCTGGCCGAGCTTCTCATCAGCCGTCGCTACACCGTTCCGTTCCGATCGTCGCTGGATTCTCAGGCTTCGGCGGAGCGGTCACAGTCACGCAGCGCACACGAAGTTACCATGGACACTGTTACGCGGTAGGGGGAACAACTATGCAGAGCGGATCGTATACACCAACGGCAGGGGGCGTGTCGGAGCGAGTCTCGTCGCTGACGCACGTCATCGCCGTGGCCAGCGGCAAAGGCGGCGTGGGAAAGACCAACATCGTGGCCAATATGGCGATGGGCTTGAGTAAAGCAGGAAAGCGCGTCCTGGTCTTGGATGCCGACCTTGGATTGGGAAATCTGGATGTGTTGCTGGGTTTGGTTCCTGAGCATACGATCGAGCATGTGTTGGCCGGGACTCACACCCTGGATGATGTGATTGTCGACGGTCCCGGTGGAATCCGGGTTTTGCCAGCCAGCTCTGGGGTGCCTCAGCTGACGGCATTGAGTGAACCACAGCAAATGTTGCTCATGGAGCAATTGGAGGCGATCTCTCAGGACATCGACGTTCTGCTGATCGATACCGGGGCGGGGATCTCGCCGAATGTCACCTTCTTTGCTTCCGCAGCTCAGGAGACCATTGTCGTCGTGTCTCCCGAACCCACATCCCTCACAGATGCCTATGCCCTGATCAAGGTCTTGACCAGACAATATCGGGAACGTCGTTTTAAGGTGTTGGTCAACATGGCAAAGAGTCCGAGAGAAGCGGCAGAAGTGTTCAGAAAACTCGATACCGCAGCGGACCGGTTCCTGCATGTTGTCCTCGAATATGTCGGCCATATCCCTCAGGATGATTATGTTCCGCTCGCTGTGAAGCAGCAAAAGGCGCTGCTGGAGCTGTTTCCAGGCTCGCCGGCGGCCCAGGCGCTGACGCGGCTCGCCGGGCAAGTTTTGCAGTGGCCCAAGCCGAATTTTCCTAAGTGCGCTGTGCAGCTGTTGTGGCAACGCTTACTTCAGACCACCGCAGTCATGTGATGGAGCCAAAGGCATACTTATTATGAGTAAAACGGCAGTTCATCGTGTTCATCAAGCGATTCCCAGCGGCGATGCTCATCGGGAACAACTGATCAAAGAGTTTGCGCATGTGATTCGGGCGATGGCCCATCGCCTGGCCTTTCGATTGCCCGCGTACCTCGATGCCGAGGATTTGATCTCCGTCGGGACCATCGGTCTGATGGATGCAATGGAGAAATACGACCCCAATCGAGAAGCGAAATTCAAGACCTATGCGGAGTTCCGGATTCGCGGCGCCATGTTGGACGAGATCCGCTCGATGGATTGGATTCCACGCTCCGTGCACGAACGCATCGGCCTCCTGCAAAAGACCCATATCACGTTGTTGAATAGACTGGGACGCCCTCCGTCGGATGAAGAAGTGGCGTCCGAACTCAAGATGCCCCTGGAGGAGCTCGACGACTTTATCTCGCGAGCCCGAGGGGCCGTGATGATCAGTATCGACGACTTGGGACTTCAAGAGCCGGATGGACACAAAGTCGTCAAGATGCTCGCCGATACGCATCACCCGGATCCTTTGTCCACGTTAGTGAACGAGCGAGAGCGCGAAGCGATCGGCGAAGCCATTCAAGGATTGCCTGAAAAAGAACGGCTGGTCCTGACCCTCTACTATTATGAAGAACTGACGATGAAGGAAATCGGCGAGCTGTTGAAAGTCACGGAGTCCCGTGTGTGCCAGATTCACACTAAGGCCATCCTCCGACTGAAAGCCTTCCTTCATGCCGACGGGTAGGGCCAGACAGAAACCTCAGGGCCGCGGCTTGCTCGCCCTCAGGCAGCCCCTCCGGTAATAGTTTGTGGCGGTTTATGCCGGATCGCGTCCTTCCTCTACAAGGGCTTCAGTTCTCTCTCTGAATAGCCGAGACAGAGACATCACTTAGAAGGATGTCTCCGCCTCTCATTCATGGATAGAGAACAGCCTACATCAACCAGCTCAACGCTCCTCACGTCTCCTGTCGGATACCGTGGGCCGTTCACCCTGGGGCTCTCCCGCGTGAGTCGTTCTCGCTCAAGAATCAGCATGTCGTCTCGCTCGAAGGCTGCCAGTTGCTTTGCGCTGGCCCTCACGACCGGCCTAGTAGCAGCCCAATGGCTCATGAATTTACCGGGCAGAACCCCTTCCGGCACGAGCATCGGCAGCCCTCTTGGCAGTGCGTCCCTCATCGCTCCCGAATTGCTCGTTGGCGGAATAGGACTGTTTGTATGCATCGGCCTCAGCCTTGCCGGAATATGGTATTGGCCGTTTGGCCGAAGAACCAGACTCCAGCCCCGTGAAAACAGTTTGGCAGCATACGACCACGTGACAGGCCTGCCTACGTTGCGTCTCTTCACCGTGCTGCTCGAACAAGGGCTCACTCGGGCATCGAACATGGGCCGCAGTATCGGCGTCCTCGTTGCAGATCTTCATCAATTTCGTCCGGTTCCAACCTCCGTAACCACTCCCAATATCTCGTTGATCGTGCGCGTGCAGGCCGCCCGCATCAAGAGTGCGCTGCCCTCGAACCATACCGTCGCCCGGATCGGCGACCGGCGGTTCGCCATCCTGATTGAAAACGTGGTCGCACGGGAGGAGATTGATAGTCTCGCACAGAATATTTATCGCACGATGTCGCTTCCCCTCATGATTGAAGGCCAGGAGATCCTGTTGACCTGTCAGATTGGGGGAGCTATGTATGCCTCCACTGGCGCATCAGGAGAAACCTTGCTGAGTCAGGCCGTCAAATCACTCGCCCTCGCAACTTCCGAAAATCCGATCCGATTCTCCGATTCCTTCACTGCAACTCACGGCACATCTGCCATGGCATTGCATTCCGCTTCTAGCGAATCCCTTTTGCGCTAGGCACCTTCTTCCTCGTCAGCGGAAGTATTCGCCGATCGAAGGAGAGACGGCGTCCGGTTCTCTGTCTGTCAGACCGTCAACCTTTTGACAGCCTGCCAGATTCCCCAGCATTTCTGACTTCCCACATTAAACAGGGCTACGCCGTCTGAGTGTCACGGCCTGGCATGCACGTTGCTGTATCCCCTTGCGAAACGAACTACCAAGGAGCCAAGACCGTGAATCGAGGTATCTATCCTATTCTCTCAGGCGCCCTGGCCCACGAACGCCGGATGCAAGTCTTTGCAAACAACATGGCGAACGTCAACACCGCGGGGTTTAAGCAGGATGAGCAGACTTTCAAAGCGGTCTTCCCCAAGGCGCATCTTGCGATTCCCGCAATCCCGGGAACCGTCTCCCTCGCCAATCAAATCGTGGCCAAACCCTTCGGCCCGACGGAACGCGTGTATGCGGCGCCCAATACAATCAAGACAACCTATGACGCGGGACGCATTCGACTCACCGGCAATCCGCTCGATCTCGCCATCCAAGGCCGCGGCTTCTTAGAAGTCAAAACCCCTCAAGGCACCAGATATACCCGCAACGGAATGCTTTCTTTGGATAACCAACGCCGGCTGGTCACGAATCTCGGGTATCCGGTGATGGGCACGAAGGGGGAATTAAAGATTCCCGTCGGGAAAATGTATATTTCAAATCAGGGTGAAATCAATGTCAACGGCAACCCCGTTGGCACCAACAAGGTCAAGGATTTTCCCGACTCCAA
>CAZXNN010000022.1:0-18866 GCA_964641915.1 uncultured Nitrospira sp.
CCGCATCGACGCCGCCAACTGTTCAACCGCGCCCAGCGTCTTGACGGATTCGTCGGCTTGATGCTTCGCCGTACCGGCCATCTGCCCGGCGTTGTCTCTCAGCGTCCCGGCTGATTTATTTACCCGTTCAGCCGCTTCACGCACTTGGCGCATCAACTGCGCGAACCGCTGAATCATGAGATTGAATCCGTCGGCCAAGTTACCGAACATATCCGCCGTGACTTCGCCGCGCTTGGTCAGGTCTCCCTTTCCGACGTCGGACACCAACACAAGAAATTGCATCAAGCGCTTCTGCATCACATCTCGCTCTTCCTCTGTGGACACAAGAGCCGTAATACGATCCAACATCGAGTTGAACGCTTTCGCCATGTGGCCCACCTCGTCGTCGCTCTCGAGCTTCGCGCGGGCCTGGAGGTTACCCGCAGCGGCTTGCTCGGCGACATCGGCGACGTGCACAATGTTTCGTGCAATATATCGGGCCAGGTAGTAACCGATAGCGCCTCCGAACAGGAGCGCGATAAGGCCTCCGAACAAGACCAAATTCGTGCTGCGGGTCGCTTCGGCCTGTCCACTCTCGTTCAGTTCTTTGGCCAATTCTTGAATCGTGGTCATCAACTCTCGCACACGCAGCGTGGCCGTGCTGTACTTGTTCGCGACTTCGACGGAAAGGGCCAGGTTACCCAGGTCCCGCATGCTCTGTTTCTGATCTTCGGAGAGTGAGGCAGCGTAACTATCCGCAAAAGCGCTGACTGCACCGTCGGTCGACACGAAATATTCTGCCAATGCGGTCTTCAGTGCTGCGATATCCTTCGCTTCGTTTCGACCCGTCGCCGACTCGCGGAAGTCCGACCCCTGATAGGCTTGCAAGGGTTCCAATGTCTGCTTTTTAAGAACGGCCAGCGGCGCGATCGCATCGTCAAAGTCGCTCTTCCGTGACTGGCGGCCGGCGTTTAGCAGCGCGTCATGATAGAGACCGAGGTTCGTACTGCTGACTCCGGTGTTCGACAGCGCGACGGTCGATCCGTCGTAAATATTCTGCAACTCAGCTTTTAGCCGGCTCAAACCGATAAGACCCACGAGTCCGACCATGATCATGATGACGCCGACGGCAGAGAATCCGAGAATCAACTTCGGCAGTGTTTTGAGATTATTGAACCACGTCTGAATCGTCCACGCTGACTTGCTGTGCCTCGCCATAACTTCCTCCTCCTCAACCCATGGGGTAATCGGTTCCTATCGTCGCCGCGCCGTTTCCCTGAGCGGCGGTCAGCCAACTCAGCGGACAGGCTCACGTGTCGGCCATCTAATTCAACACACCTTCCACACAGGCCAAGAGTTTCTGCACATCAACCATGCCGCTCATGCGCTCTTCAATCTTGGCCAGTCCTGAAAGAAATGGCCGGGACTCCGATAATCCCCTTGACGTCGCGTGCAACAGATCATCGGGATGGATCGTACGAATCTCAGGGACGGCGTCGATCAGAATGCCGACCTGCTGCTGACCATGGCGGATAACCACCACGAAAGGCAGTGACGCGGTCAACGGAATCCCGAGCGACGGACGTAGATCTGCCAAGGGCATGACCGTACCCCGAAGATTGGCCACCCCCACTAATGTGGACGGCAATCCAGGAACGGGTGTCACGGATTCCAGCTCAAAGACTTCTCGTACATGACGCAAGTCAACGGCAAACAGTTCCCCACCGAGAGTGATGAGGCAGATACGCGACGGAGTGGGTGCTTTGACACCATCAGCCAGGACCGCCCCGACAAATTGCGATGTACTGAGAGCTGGTTCCATGATTTCCCTTCAACAACCAGGTTCGGTGTCGTATGGGAGCCTAGTTCAACGCGCGTTTCACTGCGGCCAAGAGATCTTCAGCCTTAAATGGCTTCACCACATATCCATTGGCACCCTGCTGCTGCCCCCAAAACTTGTCGCTCTCCTGCCCCTTGGACGTGCAGAGCACGACGGGAATATTCTTAAACCGATCATCGGCTTTCAGATCGCGGCAAGCCTGGAAGCCATTCCGCCCCGGCATGACCACATCCATCACAATCAGATCAGGTTTTTCGGAGATGATTTTATCTTCCAGCTTGTCCGTATTCGGAAAAGACACCACGGTGTGGCTGGCCGCCTTGAGATACCCTTCGATCATCTGTAGCTCCGCGTACGAATCATCGACGACTACGATCTTGCTCATAATGCTCGTCCTCCAGCTCGAATGATTGATTGCTTCCCCCTACCGCATCGGCACGACGACGCTGATTGCGCCGGCAAGGTCTCCCTCTTTCCATCCTTCTTTTCTCGTTCCGGTAATATCCCGTTCCCCTTTCGGCCCACCATGGCAGGTGAGACACGTCGGGCCGGCATATTCAGGATCCATGACGCGCATCACCGGCTTGCCCCCGACCATCGTGGCCTTCGCATATTGTTGCCCCTTTGGATGGCGGGAATCACCGAACATTCGAAGTACTTCCGCCTCAAAATCATCCGGCTTGTTGCCAGGATAACGATAATCGGTTCCCGTTAATTTCAATCGAATACCGGTTTTCTTGAAAAATTTTTCCCCTGACTTTCGAGCGAACACCGCTGGAATAAATCCCTTGAAAGCGACACCCTGCTTATTGATTACCGGCTGCCCCTCCAACACCACTTCACGTTCCGCTTCGAGCAGTGCCAGGAGGATGGCGCTCTGCGGGATTCCATTCGGGCGACTCAGATCCACGCGCGTCTTTGCCTTAAATTTCTCAATGACCTGATGGGCCAGAAATTCGTCGGTGAACCCCTTATTGCCTTTGCTGGGATTGTTAATCAGTGCCTGATGTTCAGACACCACTGCGCGGCCGGATTTCAGTAACGCAATCAGCAACTCTGCCGTCTCGCTCTCATCGCCTGCGCGAGCGACCGATGGCAACCCCATCACCGTCGCACACACTGCCGCACCAAGAATGAGTGATGTGAACTGCGCCTTCATAGGATCCCCTCCTCCTTCAAGCAAGACTGGCTCGTCTAGTGGTTCACGCCCAAGTGTAGTCGCTTGCTTTTCATTCGCAAGAAATCGATGAAAATCGGCAAACCCTTACATCCACTGCGTCTTCGCACCAGTTGGACGACACAGACGTGCGGAGGCCGCAACCGAGAACAACATGAGAAGAATGGCAACTATTGTGCCGGGATGAGTGAGAGAGAATCAGGAAAGACACTCGACAGGAGAATGCGTTCAAATGCTGCCATATCTGCCAGAATTGTGAGCAACGCGGACAGAAGGTCACTCTCGCCTCAGATTGCTGAGGTCCGTGCACGGCTGTGCACCAAGTGACAATTCTTGTTACTGAATGATCACCAAGGCCGCAGAAAGCTGGAGAAAACAGAGGTGCGCGTTAGAGTCGAGTGGAAACCGACTGGGTGAGCGGCCTGAGATCAAGATGTCGCTGCAGATGATCAGCCCATACATCGAGCTGACTGGCGAGTGCCTGAGACATATCCCGCGAGACTCCGTCTGCCAAAGACGGGAGCGACTTTCGACTACGTAGGCGGTTAATCCAGGCGCGCCTGAAGTCGGGAAGATCGAATACGCCATGAACATAGGTACCCCAGATCAAACCGGTTTCGTTCACGGATCCATCAGAGTCCGCCTCTCCGCCGATGGAGCGAACATGAAAACAGGATCGCGCTCCACGTCGGGTCGTCTGCCCCATATGAATCCAATACCCTCGAATTGGCAAACTGCGATGCGGCTCGAGCTCCAGAGACTCCCCCTCGATCCATTGTGTCGTCTTGGTCGTCGAAAGCCTGGTCGTCACATCTAATAGCCCAAACCCTTCAACCTCCCCCCCAGCTTCGACCCCGTCGGGATCCGCAATGCTCCGCCCCAGCATCTGATACCCACCACAGATGCCAACGACCTCAGCCCCATCACTCGCATGGCGACCAATCGATGCTGCCATCCCGGACTGACGGAGGTATGCGAGATCGTCGATCGTGTTCTTACTCCCTGGAATCACGATCACATCGGCGCCATCAAGATCTGCCGACGTCGCGGCATAGCGAACCACGACATCAGGCTCCGCAATCAGCGGGTTGAAATCGGTGAAGTTACTCATACGCGGTAACAAGACCACCGCGATGTTGACTCGATCCTTGGCAAACATCGCATGGCGATGGCCCTCGACGTCAACGGCATCCTCCTGATCCAAAATCAGCCCCCGCAACATGGGCACAACCCCTAAAACGGAAAGGCCAGTTCGCTCTTCGATAAACCGCACTCCATCGTCAAACAAAGCCGCATCGCCCCGAAATTTGTTGATGATAATCCCGACAACCCGCGCACGCTCGTGGGGAGTCAGCAAATCGAGCGTGCCGATGACCTGCGCAAACACGCCGCCCCGATCGATATCCGCCACCAACACGACCCGTGCATCCGCCATCTCCACCGCAGACCAATTGGCCAGATCACGATCACGCAAATTCATCTCGGCGGCGCTTCCGGCGCCCTCAATGACAATGACCTCATACTGATTTGCCAAGCGTTCGTAACTCTCCCGCACACGCTCGGCCAGTTCCGCCCGCTGCTCAAAATAGGTTCTGGCTTCCGCCTTGCCCCACACCTTCCCTTGCACGACGATCTGTGCGCTGCGATCCGATTCCGGCTTCATCAATATCGGGTTCATGTCCACATGAGGATCGAGACCGCACGCCTCTGCCTGCAGCGCCTGGGCCCGGCCGATTTCCTTCCCGTCCGGCGTCACGAAGGAATTATTCGACATGTTCTGCGCCTTAAAGGGAGCCACTCGAACGCCGGCCCTGACGAAGAGCCGGCACAGCCCGGCCGTGATCAGACTTTTTCCGACATCCGATCCCGTTCCAAGCACAGCAAGTGCGCGCGCGTTCATGCGTGCCGTTCCTGCCATTGCTTCGCCTTTGCTAACCCGCGAGTCACACACTGTGTGACGACCTGCCCGATCAACGCGCCGATCATGGTATGAGTACCACTATAGGCATGCCACGGGCCCTCTCCACGTAGCCGGCAGGCAATCACCACCGCGTCAGTCCCGGTCCCGGTGGCACCAGGCTGACCAGTCCAACTCGGGACGGCATGATCTCTCAAGACACCTGTCTTACTCTCCGTCACAACTTGCACCGCCCCAACCATCGCCGCACTCGACAGGCATGCATTCGTCACAACGATAAGATTGATCGTTCCCGGTCCGGCGGACTTGCTGCGAGAACCATCGGGCTCCGGCCGCTCCCCCGCCCGCACCGCATTCGTCACGCCGACAGTGGCAAAGCACTCAACCCAAACAACCCCAGACGAGACCCTGGCCGTGACCAACTGTTTCATCGGGACGGCCGTCATGAGCCCAACCGTTCCCTGCTTCACTCCCAGCCTGACCGCGAGTCGCCGAAGCGCCAGAGCAGGATCACCGTGAGATCGAGGATTTCTATTGGTGATTGGATTCGACTCGACCTGGTGATTCAGGATATACGACGCAACGGTAAGTCCGCCGCCTTGCGGGGCAGAAGAAAGCACACGCCTCTTGCCTCCGAGATCAATGACCAGCGTCTGCTCCGTCACGCAATACCGAGTCAACACACGTGATGCCAGTCTCGGCGTCACGATCGGCTCTCACTCAGCACTCGAGAAAACGATTTCATGAGCCGATCGTTATCCTTTCGAGACCTGACTGCGATCCTGATCGAACGAGGATTCGCGCCCGGGACCGAGGAACAATCCCGAATGAGTAATCCTTCATGCCTCAGCTGTTCGGTCATCTTCCTCGCCGGCCATCCAGGCGGCAACTCCACAAAGATGAAATTGGCATGCGCCGGGAACACCGTACATCCCGGCAAGCACGCAAGCGCGCTGGAGATTCGAGTCCGCTCTTCCTCGACAAACTGGAGGCTCCTCTTCCCATGAGCCGTATCGTCCAGGGCTGCCAATGCGGCCACCTGCCCCATGATATTGACGGACCAGGGCGGTAATTCGCAGCGCAATTGTTGGATAACGGTAGGGGCCGCAACCGCATACCCGACCCGCAATCCCGGCAATCCATAGAATTTTGTCAGGCTGCGCAGGATCACCACCCTGGACCAGGATGACACGAGGGGAAGGATAGACCGTTCCGGGCAGTAATCCGTGAAAGTTTCGTCAACGATCAACCAGACACCCCGTCGCTGCGCGGCACGCGCCAGCTTCATGACCTCATCAGCATCGCATGCCTGCCCTGTCGGACTATTGGGGTTACACAACACGATCCCCTCGATCGTCCGAAAGCCCTTGGGGGGTCGTTCTAATAACCCACAGAGGCGATCGATGGGCAATGCATACTGTTCATCTCGCTCTGCGCACACTGTCGTGACGCGCCCGCCGGCGCGCGTCATCGCGGCGGCATATTCCGAAAACGTCGGTTGGACCAGGAAGAGGTGATCGATCCTGAGCGCCCGCGGAAGTGCATAGATCAACTCCATCGAGCCGTTCCCCACCAGAATCTGTCCAGGTTTGACGTGACGACAACTGGCGAGCGCCTGACGAAGATCCCAACACTCAGGGTCGGGATAATGAGGGAGGAGATGACGTGCCCCCTTGATGGCGCGCCAAACGTTCGGAGAGGGCCCCAGCGGATTAATACTGGCGCTGAAATCGATCAGCTCAGCGATCTTCCGCCCGAGCTCGCGCGAGGCCGCATACACATCGCCGCCGTGAATGGATTTCTTTACTCGAGCCACAATATTCCTGCCCCGATCATCACGCCCAACACACTCGCCACCGCCATTAATTGGGCGGCGAGCGTGATGTCCTTGACGACCAACACTCGTCGGCCATCGCCGAGAGTCGGACGTTCATTCGCCATTCCGTCATAATAGTTAGTCCCGCCCAGCTGCACGCCGAGCGCACCGGCCATTGCCGCCTCCGGCCGTCCGCTATTCGGACTGGGGTGATTGCCACCATCGCGTCGCAACACGTACCATCCACACATCATACGGTTCAGCTTGAGCGCAACCAGACCTGTAGCAAGGAGCAGCAGCACCGCGGCCAACCGAGCAGGAATCCAATTGGCGACATCGTCAAGCCGGGCCGAGGCCCAGCCAAAATCAATGTGCCGTTCATCCCGATGGCCAACCATGGAATCCAGCGTATTCACCGCTTTATATGCTAAAGCCAGCGGCGGACCGCCGATCACAAGATAAAAAAGCGGCGCGATCACTCCGTCCGCCGTGCTCTCCGCCACTGTCTCGACAGTCGCACGAGCGACTTCTGATTCAGACAGCGCTTGCGTGTCTCGGCCGACAATCATCGCCACAGCCTCACGCGCACCGACGATATCTCCCCCCTGCAACGGCTTCTTCACTGCCTGCACATGATCCCACAGATCACGACCTGCAAGCGTGCTTGAGGCCAGACCGATTGTCACAACGAGCCCGAGCCATTCAGCCACGGCTTCAGCTTCCACCACCATCCAACGCACCAACAGATAGACCACCGTCGGCAGCCCCAACGCGAGGATCAACCCTGCAAGGCGCAATGCGAGAGGACTCCGACAAATCTTTCTCACATGATCGTCGCACCATGCAATGACCTGCCCCATCGCACGAACAGGATGGGGAAGCCAGCGGGGATCGCCTATGATTAGATCGAGGCCTGCCGCGAGCACCAATTCACTCCCAGTCATGTGAGTAACAGCAGTGACGGAATCAGCAGCAGGAACAGGATTTCAATCACCTCGTTCGTCGCACCGAGCGTATCACCCGTAATCCCGCCGAACCATGAGTGGCAACCAGCCCACAACGCAAGGACCACCATCGATCCCGCCAGCAGAATCACGAACATACCCAACAGCCCAAACCCCCATCCCAGCCCCGTTGCAAGCACCCCTGTCGCAACCACAACATGGTGCCAGGATAGATGCGTTAGAAACGAGGAGGCCAATCCTCCCTCAGCCCGCGCATAGGGAGACGCCCAGGCCACGGTCACCATCGCCCACCGCCCGATGGCCGGCATACAGAGAAGTGCAGGGACTCGCATTGCCTGAGGCAGTGCCATGAGTCCCGCATAACGCAGAAACAATGAGAGAAAGAGGCCCGTGGCGCCGATGGCGCCGATACGAGGATCGCGCATGATGGGTAGCCGCTCAGCCGGAGTCTTTCCCCCTGCCAAACCATCCAAGGTGTCGGCCAATCCATCCTGGTGTAATCCGCGTGTGAGCACCACCGCCAGGACAATCAGCAGGATATTCCCCACCACGGGGATGAACATTCTCGACAACCCCATATCTGAGAGAACCAACCCACCACCGATCAGCAAACCAACCACGGGGTACCAGGCCATTGACCTCGCCAACTCGACAGCGGTCGGTTCATGCAAGGCATGGCTCAACGGAATCCCGGTCAGGAAGTGCCAGGCGAATACGAATGGACGAACGAGCGTCCCCATGGGACTTAGGCTTTCTCCGACACGCCGGCTTCACCGAATGTAGCCATTTCGGTGTAGATCTTGAGCGCCGCACATAGCAAACTCATGCCTAAACAGGCGCCGGTGCCTTCACCAAGACGCAGATCGAGATCCAGCAACGGCTTCACGCCGAGATGATCGAAGATCGCCGCATGTCCCCGTTCAACGGAACGATGCGACGCGATGAGATACTCGCGACAACGCGGCTGAAGACCGACAGCAATCAATGCCGCCGCTCCGGCAATAAATCCATCCAGCACCACCGGTACACGCGCGGCCGCGGCCCCGAGGATCAAACCGGCCAGCCCGCCGATTTCCAATCCACCCACTTTGGCCAACACGTCAAGTGCATCGGCTCGATCAGGGCGATGCAGATCGAGCGCCTGCTGGATCACCGCCACCTTTCTCGCATGCCCCGCATCGTCGATTCCGGTCCCACGCCCGGTCACTTCTGAAACCGGCTGTCCGGTCATCACCGCCGTGATTGCCGCGCTCGGCGTCGTGTTCCCGATTCCCATATCGCCGGTACCGATGAGGCCAATGCCTTCCTGTGCGGCCTGCGTCGCAAGCTCCACTCCAATCAAGACTGACTGCTCCGCTTCTGCGCGAGTCATCGCCGGCTCGACGAGCAAATTGCGCGTCCCCCGCATCACTTTCTTCGAGATCAGATCCGGCATCGTTCCGAAATCATGATCGACGCCGATGTCCACCACGCGCACACCCACGCCGGCATGACGGGCCAACACATTTATACCCGCACCCCCACGCAGGAAGTTCAACACCATCTGCGGCGTGACTTCTCTGGGATAGGCACTCACACCTTCTTTGGTGACGCCATGATCCGCCGCAAAAGTAAAGACCACGCCACGAGGAATCGCCGGCTTCAGCTCCCCGGTCATCATTACATAACGCGCCGCGACTTCCTCTAATCGCCCTAAACTGCCTTGAGGTTTAGTCAGGCAATCCAACCGCGCTTGGGCTTTTCCTAACAGCTGGAAATCAGGCAATTGAATCCGGTCACAGACGGTCTGTAGCGACATTTCCATTCCCCTCTTTTCATTTCAATTGAAGCGGAATCCCGCTCACAGCCAGGTGCGCCTCATCGGCGCCTGCAGCGAGCAATTGATTCACCCGCCCGGCCAGATCCCGAAAAGCCCGCACAGTTGGTTCCGCCGGCACGAGCCCCTGCCCCAACTCGTTGCTCACGATCACGATCCTCGCCTTCGTCTTCCGCATCGCCTCCAGCAAGCCGGCCACTCGCTTGAGCACCAGTGGCTCTTTCATCCCGGATCCCTGCAGATTGCTGAGCCAGAGCGTCACACAATCAACGACAATCGTCTGATAGCGGCTCCCTGCGCGCGCAAACCAGGCCGCGAGTTCGAGCGGAATTTCTACTGTCTCCCAATCCGCTGCACGAGTGGCCTGGTGCCGGGCAATCCTTGTCGACATCTCGGCATCGAGACCTTGCCCGGTCGCGACAAAGGCTCTCGGTCCCTTCGACCCGGCAAGCCGCAGAGCAATCTCGCTCTTTCCCGACGCCGACCCACCGAGCACGAAGATGATCCGGCTCACCGACTTCGACCGGATGGAGCTACTCCGCTTTCTTGACGACATCCCGCTCCCACAAAAATTCCGGCTCACCCTGCGTCTTGGCCACCCAGCGCGCAAGCACAAACAACGTGTCGCTCAACCGATTCACATACTTGATGATCGCCGAATCCACCGACTCAACTTTCGACAATGCCACACAAAGCCGTTCAGCGCGCCGGCAGACCGTCCGAGCTTGATGCAAAAAGCTGGAAACTTTCCCGCCGCCCGGCAGAATAAACTCCTTGAGAGGCTCCAATTCTTTCTGACAGCGATCGATCAGCTTCTCTAACCGCGTCACATCTTTCGCCGTCACCTGCGGCATATTCTTAAATGTCTGTCCCGGCGCCGTGGCAAGAATACTCCCGACATCGAACAGTTTATTCTGCACCCAGCGCAATTCCTCTTCCAGAATGGCGGCTGCCGAATACTCATCCAGCATATCAGTATTCATGGCGCGCACGACTCCGATTGAGGCGTTCAACTCATCGACCGTCCCATAGGCCTCCACCCGCAGACTGTCTTTCCAGACCTGCTGCCCTCCCGCAAGGCGCGTTTTCCCCGCGTCGCCTGTCCTGGTATAGACCTTGGTAATGCGCATCGCTCCCCCGCTGATAAAGAAGGTTGAGGTTCAGGTTCAGGTTCAGGTTAAGATTGAGGGAAAGCTCGATCCTCAGCCTCAATCTTGGCCTCAACCTGTTTTCTACTTCCCCACGACTCGTAGTGAATGAGTTCTTCCACCGGAATCCTCGCGCGCCACCCGGCTGATTCCAAGTCCGGATTCGTCGCAAAGTCCGACACGTACCCAAGACAGAGATAGGCCAGCACTTTGACCGGCTTAGGCACCCCGAGCACCCGCTTCAAGGCGCCATGATCGAGAATGCTGACCCATCCGACCCCGATGCCCTCCGCGCGTGCTACCAGCCAGAGGTTTTGAATGGCACAGCAGGTGCTATACAGATCCGTATCGCGCACCGTCGAACGGCCCAGCACGTGAGGGCCTCCCCGCTGACGGCTGCACGTCACGCCGATATTGATCGGGGCTTCCTCGATCCCCTCCAGCTTGAGGCCCCGGTAGAGCGCGGCCCGCTCTCCTCGATAGCGCGTCGCGGCTTCGGTATTGGCCTGCTGGAATAGCTCTTTCACCGCTCCCTTGGTCGCATGATCGCGAACCACCACAAAATCCCATGGCTGCATGAACCCCACCGACCCGGCATGGTGAGCCGCAGTCAGTACACGCGTCAAGACCCGGTCAGGAATCGGCGTCGGGAGAAAGTTCCTGCGGACATCGCGCCGCTCAAAGATCGCCCGATAGACCGCCTCCCGCTCTGGCGGAGTAAACTCATGGCGTAGACCATTACCTTCTTGCTGCACGCTTGCCCGTGGAACTGCTTCATCGCGGCCGGATTGTCTTACCCTGCGGATATCCGTTTCCCGAGCCATACGTCTCCTTCACATGACTACCAACCGACCAAATAGAGGCCTCCCATTGGACGATCAAATGGAAGTATCCACTCAACTACCCGTTGGTCCCCTCTCGGCTAGCTCGAGGTCCTGAATCGGTCGGTCCGTGTCGCCACCACACCGGCCACGCTGAATAGCGTATGAATACCACCGGCAATGCCGACATAGAACAACACCGACGAGAAGGCTCCCGGAAAGTACTCCACGAGGCGCGTGGCAAACTGGGTCAGATTCGTCTGCGCAAAACGGCCGGAGAAAAAGTAAAAGCCGCCGCTTGAGATCAATTCACAAAGAGCCGCACCAGACATGAGACTCACCGCCAGCGGAAGCAGCGTCACGACATTCTCCCGGTGACGCGCGGCGTACCAGCGGCCGGCTCCCCACAGCACACCATAGGCCGGCAACAAAAAGCCATACGCAGGACTGACACAGAAGTTATCCACGCCGCCCCACGTTACTGCCGCAACATCAAGTAATGCCGCTTCGGCCAGCAACGCCGGAAACATCCACCGCGAGGAGAGGTAGAGTCCGGCGAGAAAAAAGATCGACCATGATGCGCTCGGCAGATGTTCCAGCGTGCCGAAATGGTGGCCGCGCGTGGCGGCCATGAGCAGGGCCAATGCACTGCCGATTACAACCTGCGTCCGAGAAAGACCGGTCATCATGGTATCGTGCCTCCTACCTGGTGTGTAATGATGGAACGTGACTGATAGCTTCATGTGTAGATCTACGGACTTCTCCTCACGGACACTGTCAGATTATCCCCGCACCGAGCATTGCGGCTTACCCACCGACTATCACCGGTACTGACTTGTCAGTTCTTCTCCCATGCGGAGTGCCATTTTTTCAGTCTGGCCATAATGTTCCGTGTTTGTGAGCACGGCTACCGTTATGGGGATAGACCCTCGTCGCTGGAAATGGAAGGCCGAGGCGGCATATCCCGGGCCAGCGCCATTGTGACCATAGACCGGCCCATAGGACAAATCAGGATCGGCCATCAGACCAAGACCATAGCTGGGCGTCACGAATACGGGATGATTCGCTTCCACCCGCACCACTTCGCACATTTGATCCAGGAGATCAGGCGGAAGTAGTTCATGGGTGAAGAGTCCGTGATAGAAGCGAATAATTTCTGAGGCGGTCGATCCGATGACACCCGTCGAAACCCAACCAGGATTGTAACGCGTTCGAACATCAACCGCTGAGTCATCCACGCTCAGCTCGAAAGAATACCCGGGCGTCATGTCAAGAAGATCGGACTGACTGCTGATGACAGACGTGTTGGTGAGGCCGAGGGGGTGGCAGACTTCCCGTTCTATTACCTCAGCGAACCCTACACCACACATGATCTCCATCAGTCTGCGCAGGATCATATAGCCGATATTGGAATATGACCAGCCAGCCCCCGGTTCGAAGAGCAGTGTTTCAACCTGGCTCTTCTGCAGAAATTCAGCGAAAGTCCAAGGGCGCTCTCCACGCCGAACAGCGGCGTGATAGTCTGGCAGTGGCCCATAATCGGGCCAGCCGCTCGTGTGCTGGAGACAATGTCGAATTGTAATGGCATCGGCATGGGGAATGGTCGGAAACCACTCTGATACCCTGGCGTCCAGTCCGATCTTTCGGAGCGCAACCAAGCGGAGCACCGCAACAGCCGTAAACGTCTTCGTGATGCTCCAGACCGGAAAGCGGGAATCAGCCGTGATCGGCATGCCCTCACAAATCAATACACTGGCACACGATTCAGCTCCGCATCGCCAGGCTACAGACGCGGCAGCATCGGGAACCTTTTCCGCAGACGCTTCCAGGTACGGACGGAGTCGATTGGTGGACCACTCGCTCATTGAAGTTAACTTTGCCTCACGGTGTTCACCTGATCACGTTCAGACTTGTACTCGTCATCTATGCGGTCACATCGTATGCTGGTCGGACGGCGCTGGCTGCGAGCTCAATTCTCCAGCGGCAACTTGCCCCAAACAATCGGGACAGAGACAATCTTTATAATGTGCAGCAATCCAATCCATCTGCGACTCGGTGATGCCGACCTTCCCACACCAACACTGGTATCCGCCGCACGAGAACGCCACGCCGCAGGCTTCACACGTCTTGGTGACCGGCCCTCTCAAAATTCCACCCCCGGCTGCGCCTTGATACCTTTGCGAAACGGATGCTTGATCTGCTTCATCTCGGTAACGAGATCGGCTTCTTCCATTAAGACATCCTTAGCTCCACGACCCGTCAGCACCACATGTTGCATCGGAGGGCGGGCACGCAGTACGGTGACCACCTCCGCCACGTCAATGTAGTCCAGCTGTATCGCAATATTGAACTCATCGAGAATGACCATGGCATAGGAGGGATCGCGCAGGAACCCGCAGACAGTCTTCCAGGCTTCTTGAGCGAATTTCGTATCCCGTTCACGATCCTGCGTTTCCCAGGTATAGCCTTCACCCATCCGGAGAAACGTGACGCGATCGCCGAACGATTTCAACGCCCGCTCTTCCGCGGTATCGATAGCCCCTTTGATAAATTGAACGACCGCCACCTTCATCCCGTGACCGATACATCGGAGAGCCATCCCCAGCGCAGCGGTCGTTTTGCCCTTTCCGGCGCCGGTATAGATCATCAGCAGGCCCTTCTCTTCTTGCGCCGCCTCGATACGCCGATCGACCGAGGCTTTGAGCCGCTCCATCTTTGCCTTGTGTTCGGCCTGATCTGTCATGGCATCCCTCACTGGGTTACCGACCCCCGACTCTTCGTCAGGCGAGCAGACGCGACCAACGAAGCCGCAACCTGTGGCTGACTGGAAAAGTGAAGATGCGTATAGAGCGCCACCACATTGCCAATGGATAACCCATCGGGCCCCTTCGACTCTCCTCGAACGTCAGCGAGTCCACAGGCATAGGTCAACGGGCCTTTCGGAACCAACGTGGAATAATGAAATTCGTGGCCGCGCGCCGTCAGACCCGTTGCGCCAAGAATACAGGGCCGCCCTAGGGTCACCGTCCGATACCCCAGAGTCAGACCCGGCTTTCGCATGATGGCTTCGGCAGGAAACAACCCGACCATCTCATGTGATCGCCCCTCGAAGTCACGAATCGCCTGCGTGAGATACATCATGCCGCCGCATTCAGCATAGATCGTTCCGCCCCGTTCGCCAAAATCTCTGATCGCCCTTCGCATGGTAATATTTCCCGCCAACACCGCGCCATGCAGCTCTGGATAGCCGCCACCGAGATACAACATGGCCACATCAGCGGGTAGCGTATGGTCTGTGAGTGGAGAAAATGGAACCACCTCGGCCCCCTCCGCCTCCAGCAGTTCAAGATTCTCAGGATAGTAGAAGCAAAAAGCCTGGTCCTTCGCGACACCGATGCGAACCGTATGCTGCCGGTTCTGTTTCACAAGCTGAGGCGACGCTGCCAATACACCGCACGAGCCGGCCAGGGATTCGATTCGATCCAAATCGATCGTCTCTGCCGCTGCCTTCGCCAGTCGATCATACAGTTCGCCGGTGCCCTGCTCCATCGCGGTCACCAGTCCGAGGTGACGATCGGCGATCGTCACGGCCTGATCCGGTCGCAAATAACCCACTACCGCCACATTCGTTTCCCGCTCGACCGCATCCTTGAGCAGCTGGTAGTGCCCCTCGCTGTTGACCCGATTAAACAAGACACCCGCGACCTTCAACGCCGGATCGAACTGCGCATACCCCGACACCATTGCCGCAGCGGAACGGACCATGGCGCTGCCATCGATAACAAGAAGGACCGGCGTATCCAATTGCTTGGCAATTTCAGCCGTGCTGCCAATCTCATTCACCGGCGAGCTGCCATCGAACAATCCCATCATCCCTTCGATGATCGAAATATCTGCATCGGCAGCTCCTCGCGCAAAGATTGCTCGATTGATGTCCGCCCCCAGCATCCAGCCGTCCAGGTTGCGAGAGGCACGACCGGTGGCCGCCGTATGATGGCCGGGATCTATAAAATCAGGCCCCGCCTTGAACGCCTGCACCCGGCGGCCCCGCTGTCGCAGAGCCGCCAGGATGGCCATTGTGACCGTCGTCTTGCCGACACCGCTAGAAGTGCCGGCAATGACCAGTCTCGGATAGTTCATACGTTTCCGGTCATCAATAGGTAAATTTGACACCGCCAAACACAGACCGGATCGGTGCCCCGAAATACAGAATCTCTTCGTACTTTTGATTGAACAAGTTTTCTGCCCGAGCAAATACCTGCCAATTCTTGGTGACATCATAGCTGCCAGACATATTCACCACACCGAACGATCCCTGCTTCTGAGCAGATGTATTCGCCGTATCATTGTTGCGCGCCCCGACAAACCGGTAATCGAGGTTGATCCTGGCCGTATCGATGGGTTGATAACCGATCCCCACGGTCGCTTGGTCCATCGGCCATCGAGGCAACCGGGTATCTCCGGCCCGACCGGGAACCCCATAGGCCCTCGTCACCGTCATCGTGTACTGAGCATGGATCTCAAGTTGCCTGATGATCTGATAGCTCACGCTCGTTTCCACACCTTGCGCTCGCGCAGAAGCGATGTTTACCGGGCAGAACCCGAAGGAGGCTGCAGGACAAGACAGACTAGGTACCGAGAGAAAGGTAATCAGATTATCGAAGCGATTCCAGAAATAGCCGGCGCTCAACTTCAGCTTGCCATCGAAGAACTGTTGATCAACTCCCACATCCGCGCTCTTGCTTTTTTCAGGCTGCAGGTTCGGATTACCGAACCCCTGAAAAAACAGATCGTTGAGCGAAGGCGCTTTGAATCCTGTCCCATAACTGGCCCGAAGCTTCGTTCCGGTTTCCGGAATGAGGAACCCGCCCGTGACCCGATACGTCGTCGCATCACCGAAGACATTGTAATTGTCATGGCGCACGCCGCCGGTGAGCAGCAACCGATCCTCGATGTTTACCTGTGCCTGACCAAAACCGGCATGCGACGCAATACGACGATTCGGATTGGCACTCCCGAAGAATCCCACGGCATCACCCTGTTCCTCACGATACTGGTATCCCGCTGTCAGGAGCAGCGGTTTACCGACCTGAACATTGTGCTGCCATTCCAGCCGGCGATTGAGAATCTCCAGATCAATCGCAAACGGCGTAAAACAGGCGTCGAAATTGGGAAAGCAGGAATTGGGATTGCTTGGGATGATCGTGCCGGTATTGAGATTGCGTCCGAGATTGCCGCTCGTCCCGAGATTGCGCTCGTTCGCCTGCGCCAGGGTCAGCTTTTGGGACCACCACGAGGTGATGGGTTGTTCGTAGCTGCCGCTGATCATCAGATTGCGTGTCGTCTGCCTGGCACCGAATACGTCGGCCGGAGCCCCGCTATCCGCAAAGCCGTCGAAGCTCACATCGGAGTTGTACCAGCGGAGATTGAACTCCAACCGCCCGTCTTTCGGCAAGGATACTCCCAACTTCGTCGATGCCTGCCAATTGTGGAATCCATCCCGCTCTGTGGCCCCCCGCCGATAATTAATGGCCGAAAATCCACTCGTGTCCCATCGAGAAACCGATGCTGAAAAATCGAACGGGCCTTTTACGCCCGAGACATTAGCGCCTTCCCGAACAGTCGCGAACGATCCGTACTCGACATAGGCACCGACTCTGGGCTTCTCAGCTCCTCGTTTGGTGAAAATATTAATCACGCCCCCGATCGCATCGGACCCATACAGCATGCTCTGAGCACCACGGATGATCTCGATCCGATCAATATTCTCGGCCGTCAGATTGGCAAAATCATAGGCGCCTGTTGTGGGACTATTGACGATGACCCCGTCGATTAACACGAGGGTATGCCTGGCATAGGCCCCTCGCATCTTGACCGTGGCCTCCGTGCCCGGCCCTCCACTTGAGGAAACAAATACGCCTTCTGCAAGACGGAGCGCATCGATGACAGTCTTGATGCGCTTGCGCTCGAGCTCCTCACCTTTGATCACCTGGACAGCGCTCGTGACATGACTCACGGGAATCGGCGTCTTCGTAGCGCTGACGATGACCTCAGGGGTCTCAATGATGTCGGCCTGGTCGGCCATGGCGATTTCTTGCTGGGCACGCGCCGGTTGAAGAGGGATTAGAAAGCAGAGGAGGCAGACACACCGTATCAAGCGAACGATGAAAAACAACATGACGAAACTCCCTTGTGCTCGAAGGGTTCAGTCGAATTAACTGCGGGCTGGGTCTCCTGACTTGCGGATCGTCGCGTCTCTGCGCCTTCCCATGTGCCGAAGCACACAGTGGCATGATACAGAGTTACTCCCCGCTGACAGTGGCGGCACCGTGATGGATTTGCACCATCTTCCCCGTCCCCCGCGTCGTTTCTACAAAACTCCCTTTCACCTTAAAATGATCGTCCCCCCTCACACTAGCCCGTCACGGTCGGGGACATGACCGTGCGGAATTGCATCCTACCGAATCGCTCAAGCCGGCATCGTGACGCGCGGACGCCCGCTAGACGGATGTGCATCGACAACGACATCGCAGCCATACACCGCACGCAAGCTCTCCGGCGTGATCGTCTCCATGGGCGAACCGATCTGGACAATCCGCCCGTCCTTTAACATCATCACTCGATCACACGACTGACTGGCGACATTCAAATCATGCGAGACCAGCACGACTGTGAGCTGCCGTTCACGTTGCAACCGGCTGATCAGCGCGCAAATCTCAATCTGGTGATTGATGTCGAGAAAGGCCATCGGTTCGTCCAGCAAGAGAATGGCGGGTTCCTGCGCCAATGCCCGTGCAATCATCACCCGCTGGCGCTCGCCACCCGAAAGGTCAGACACAAGGCGACCGGACAACGCCACCACATCCGTCTCGACCATCGCCTGATGAGCTTGCCGCAGATCGTGTTCAGACTCGTCACCAATGCCCATCCCCCACCAGGACCCACGGCGATGCGGAAAGCGTCCCATGAGGACGGTTTCCGCGACCGTAAATGGAAACACCTGCACATATTCCTGCGGAACTACAGCAATAGAACGCGCAAGGAGATGTGGGTCGATGTGTCCGATCGACTGGCTTCCGAGCCGAATCTGGCCTGAACTTGGTCGTAAGAGCCCGGCCAGCAGTTTCAACAACGACGACTTCCCCGAGCCGTTGGGTCCCACAATGCCCAAGACTTCTCCCGCTCGCACATCGAATGAGAGGTCCTCGACTGTCCACGGCCTCCCCGCTTGACCCGTTCGATAACGAAACGAGACCTGGTCCACCTGCATGGCCGTACCTGAAGCGCACGTGATGGTCACCGAGTTCCCACTTAATTGGTTATCCACGTCACAGCATCCGATCTTTGCGCCAGAGCAGGAGATACAGAAAAAATGGACCGCCGGCG
>CAZXNN010000023.1:0-18828 GCA_964641915.1 uncultured Nitrospira sp.
CACCGTGACCTCGTCCGCCCAGATCTTCTGGAGGCCGGGAAACGCCTGGTCCGACTCGAACCATCCGGAAATGATCACCTGTTTGGCATCGTCCCGGAAATGAAAATAACGCGGGTTGGCGGCAGATCCGCCGATCGCGCTGTTCGTGAGCGACAAGCCGCCAAGGGGCAGGCGCATGACCAGCCGGCTCGCCGGAACCGTGAGCACGTGGGCCTGTTCGGTTGAGGTGATCTGAAGCGCATGGGGAGGAACAGCCTGGTTCTGCAGAGCCGTCTGCTTCGTGGAGTGAACCGCCCCTTCCAGCATGGCCGCCGCCTCGGCATTCACCGGATCCGCCGCATCTTGCGACAGGATCGTGAACGACACCAGCAAATCTCCCACCCGCAGCATCCCCTGTTTCATCCGCTTGAACTCGCCCGGCTTCGGGGCCCGATCAGTCACCGCATAGTGGTAGCCCATGCCGGTCGTGCCCTTCATCTCCTGCACGGCAATGTCGGGTTCGAGCGCCTGGGCTTTAGCCTGCGCCGCCGCCTGCTCCACTTTCTTTCTGATCTCCGCAGCGACCGGAAGCAACGCCCCGGAACGGTCTGACCAGATCGGCGTGAGTAACACTCGGAAGGCCGCGCCGCTTTCCGGAACGAAGGCAATCGTCGGCGGAAGACCGTTCGGCGGTTGCGTGACATTGTCTTTCCAGGAGGCAGGCACGTGAAGCTGGAGACTGCCGTGCTGACCCAGCGCATAGTCCCGTGACGCCGTCGCTTCGGCAAAAGCCTGAGCCGTCCCCAACATCATCCCAACCACCATCAATAGTCGGATCACTGCCACACGCATCGACCTACCTCCTAAACATTATGGCCTCAACTGCCGTCCGAGCGGTCAGCCGCCAACAGTACACGAGATCGCGCACGAAACCCACCCCGAAACACCCACCGCCACGACAATGCGTGCGCTGCCTATGGATGGTGAAGACTACCAGGTGCAGCAGGTTGGTGGGGTTAGGACGTCGAAATACATTCTCGACAACTGAACGCGCGATGGATCACGCGAGGTCTTGCGACTAGCTTGGCTGCTCGAACAATTCAGGCACATCGCTTCGCCCCGAGCGGGTCTTCAGCAGATGAATGAGTTCGGTTCGCAGCCTGCGATTGAGCCGTTGCCTGGTCTCATCCGGCAGTCGGAGAAACTCGACACCAAACTGATGGCCCTGCACCCATTTGATCGTCCCAAGTTCAATGGTCAGCGCGTGGGCCTGGTCCGGAAGCAGGATGCTCACGCGCACATCACTGCCACAAAGGACCTCTCGATTGCACAGGACAGAACACCCGCTGAACGACAGGTTGGTCAAGACCCCTTCGCCGACAAACGGCGCCCCGCCGAAAATGATCGGATAATGCAGCTGGTATCGGGGATAAATCCGGCTATAGGAAAGCGACGCCACCATGACCTCCGTACGGTCGGATTGTAATGAGTCAGGCACGCGGATCGATATCCTACCTAGGAAGGGGGAGCCGAACGTCCCTCCATGTGTGAAACGCCTGAATCGATGGATATAGCAGTTAGGACTCAATGAAGAATAATGTTCCGGATAAGGTAATGGCGCCCGGCACCCGATTGAAAACACCCCCACGCCTGTACGACAATCGCCACATCATTCAAATCCTCGAAAGGACCCGTTCATGGAAACCCCCTTGCTCGAAACACCGCCCGACAATGCGGTCCACAGCTTTGTCCAGCTCGGGTACATCGCGGCTTACGATGCGCCGTTGAATTGCGATTTCGCCTTCCTCGCCTACAAGGAGACGGATAGGGATTCAGGCAACTGGAGGGTGCGCATACGCTCGACGCAGACCGTGGGAGCCGTCCTTGAAGCCCCCATGATTGCGAACAAGGCGCGGGAAACCGGAGCCCAAGGAAAACCGTATTTTCTCTGGGGGTACAAGCTGGAACCCAGCGCGGCGGATCAGCGTACCATCGAGTTTCGCGTGTATCAGGAAGGCGGGACGCCGAAAGAGCTAGAAATCTTCGTCCGGCTGAGGCTGTTCGACCAGAGCGCAGACAAACCGCAGAGCCTCCGCGTGCCCTGGCCGGCCTAACGCCGGGCCAGACCACCAGCCGACGGAGCGACACGGCAGGCTCCCCTTACTGGCCCCGGACCATGGGGTTCCCCTATACTGCCGTTGGCTCTCCCATCGTGTAAGAAACCGGGGATAACCACGATAGACGACAGAGAGGCCGGCGCGAAGAGAGGACTCGACCGGCACCGGAGGAGCAGGACCTGCCGCATGACAGATCGAATCACAACTGACGCCCAGTCCCTCATCGACTCTCATGGAGACGCCCTCTACCGGTTTGCGCTCGTCCGCGTGAGAGATAAAGATGCCGCCGAGGATCTGGTGCAGGAAACCTTCCTGGCCGCTCTGCAAGGAACCTACCGGGAAAGCGGGCCGACGGCGGAACGCAGATGGATGATCGGCATCATGAAACATAAAGTGATCGACTATTTCCGCCGGACCAGCCGGGAGCCGATCCAGCAAGCCGATCAGTCTGGCCTCGCAGCGGAAGATGCCTTTCTTGACGACGGCCATTGGAAACCGGAAGCCGCCCCGATGCAGGCCTGGACGGAACCGCCGGACCGGCTGATCGAACGGCGGCAGTTTTGGGAGGCGCTGGCCGGCTGCATGGATCGGCTCCCGCCGCGGGCGGCCCAGGTCTTTACCTTGCGGGAACTCGATGAGCTGGAGACCGACCAGATTTGCGAGCTCCTCCAGCTGACCCCGACCAACTTCGGCGTCATCCTCTATCGGGCCAGAAAACAACTTCGGGACTGTTTAGGCAGCCGGTATTTCGGCCAGGCACAAGAAGGACTCAGCGCATGAGCCGCAGCGCCTCCCCCATCTACACGTGCCAAGACATGTCGCGGCTGCTGTCCGATGCGATGGATCGCACACTGCCCTGGCACACACGCCTGCGTATGCAGCTGCACCTCCGCATCTGCCTCCTCTGCCGGCAATACCAGCATCAATTGACCCTCTTGCGCGCCGTACTGCGCAAGAGCGACAACCAGCTCACCGATGCGGAGCACACCCATGCGCCCGGCCTCTCCCCCGAAGCCAAAGCCCGCATTCAACGCGCGCTTGATTCTCAAGACCGCTAGTCCGCTCACCCGGCACGCCGGACCGCGCAACCATTCCATTCCAAGCCTCCGAGTCTTCGCCCTGTAAGAAATTCTTCTCCCGCCCGATAGAGCAGCATCCAGAGAATCATTCCGGTTCTCATCCACCACTGTTCAAGGAGGGGCGCTATGACAGGATTCACGCAACGCATTATCGCCGGACTAGCATTACTCGCCAGCGTCGCGGCCGGTCCGGCCTTCGCCGCCGATGTCACCCACAGCACACCGGGCCTGAGCGGCTATGATCCCGTCGCCTACTTCACCGACGGCAAACCGGCGAAAGGATCGGGCTATCACGTGGCCATGCACGAGGGCGTCACCTACGCCTTCGCCAGCGCCGACCATAAGAAGCTCTTCATCGCCAATCCGAAACAGTACCTCCCCGCCTTCGGAGGCTATTGTGCCTATGGCGTCGCCGTCGGAAAGAAATTCGTGGCGGATCCGGAAGTGTGGAAGGTTGTGGAGGGGACTCTGTACTTGAACCTGGACAAAGGCATTCAGGAGAAGTGGCAGAAGGATATCCCAGGCCAGATCAAGAAAGCCGAATCCAACTGGTCAGAGATCAAAGATAAATCGCCCGACGCCTTGTAAACCGCCCCCGGTCCGCCGCTCAACCGAGCGGCGGACCGATGCCAAGCGGCATGAAGCGGATGCATTCCAGGCGGGTACAACCAGGTCCGCATGCCGAAACTACGCCCCGTTCCTTCCACCTCGGCACAGTCCGGCGGCAAGGCACCGGCTATCAAACGAGGATCAACGCGGTCTTGCGATCCTACGTCCAAGCCCACACGACAAAAGCCACGCGAAAACCTCGTTGACATTGCGTTCAGAACCGCTACACTCAAGCCATGCTGCAACAAAAGCGCATGGCCAGGCCCAGGCAAATCGCGCACGACGTGGCCGATCTGGCCCGCCGGGTACTTGGCAACGAGATCGACGTGATCTGGTTTGGATCATGGCCGAAGGGGACAGCCGCCCCTCATGCCGACATCGATATCGCCGTGGCCGGATCTCAAGCCGTTCCCCCTCAACACATCGCCGAGCTGCGCGCACAGATCGATGATCTGCCCACCCTGCACAAGATCGACCTGGTCGATCTGCAGACCGTCAGCGAATCCTTCAAGCAAGAGATCCTGCGTCACGGAATCCGGCTATGACCACACGGCACCAGAGTTTCCACCAGGCCATCGCGCGCCTGCACGATGCGCTGCAGGCTCCGGAAACCGATCTGAGCCGCGATGCCGCCATTCAACGTTTCGAGTTTTGCTTTGAACTCGCCTGGAAGGTGATTCAGGAACAGGCCCGAACGGAAGGCCTCGACTGCCAATCCCCCAAAGGCTGCCTCAAGCTGGCCTATACCAACAACTGGATCACCGATGAAGCCGGCTGGCTCGCCATGCTCGAAGACCGCAATCGGACTTCGCACACCTACGACGAAGCTCTCGCCAAGGATGTCTACCGGCGGCTCGCCGGCCATGTCCCTTTCCTGCAAGCGCTCGATACGGCTCTGCACCATCGCCGTTCCTAGCTGGCCAACCGAACGCCTCGTCTCGCGTGGGATCCTATTCAGCCTATGGCAATCATATACTTTTGCAATGGCATGTGAGCTGACAAAGACTGTCCCAAACTTTGCTCGTGCCTGGGTTGTATGAATCGAGCGTCGATCCGCCCCTCTTAATCGGGAGGGTAAGGCGAGCGAGAAGGTCGGAGCAGCGTGGGGTGGGGTGAGCGCCTGCCCGCTTAGTTGCTTCATCTCGCGATGGTTCCTGAGCGCGCGGCCAAAGAACTCATTGAAAAGACTCCCGGTACCTTTTCTTCTTCCTTGGGAGTATGAACGTATGCCCCGTAGGAGAACAAATCAAGAATGAGCGTTGCGCAGCGGCGGTTCGGAGAGAAACGGTCCGACTCCCCTTCAAGATCTCACCAACCATGAAACGAGCTCACTCGACAGCCCAAGATTTACTCACATTCATTTGCCTACATGTTCAATTCAGGGGCTTGCATACCTAGCAACTAGAGCCATCTATCACTGACCGAAAGAGGGGATCGAATTACTTCTAATCTCGTGGTACCGTCCGCCCCCATTCGAAAAGCAATGAGCAACAACGAGGCTCTCCGTGATCGATGATTTGGTTCTCTGTACCCGCCCGGTGGAGAAGAACAAGACCTCGCTCAAATCACGACTGAACCATTTTTCGCAGCCGACTGAGAATGACCTCTCGCCAGACGCTCAACCGAAAGGGTTTCTGTCATCGCTTCCCATTTCAAGATTGGAAGCGATGCTCAGGCGACGTGAGCGGTCGAACGGGTCGCAAGATAATGACTCCCAACCCCTTATATCCACACGCCCTTTATGATTTTAACTGTAGCAGTTCGATTGGCAAGAGAGGCAATCATGAAACACATCTCCTTCCAGGGGCTATTGCTCTGTGGTGTCATGTCGATCATGACCGGTTGTTACGTACCTGAAGCTTACCAGGTCGTCAATAGCATCAACCCACAGTACGAAGATCAAGACGTCCGTTTCCGCACGACATATTACCTTCGCGTATTTGATCTCTGTCGTGTCGACGAAGATGGGAAATATGGAAAGTACGATAGAAGTACCGCGCAATTCGTTCACAGAACTGCAGGGCGTTACAGAATTCTCAAAGACTCCCTCTATCGATTTCGAATGACCGGGCAATCTCAGGCGTTCCATAACGATGTGCATTTCGAATCTGGGACTCTTCACGATTATCAGGTCGATCCATTTGGCAGATCTGTTGAATTCGATGAAAAGCTCAAACGTTTTAAAGCAACCGATGACCGGTCAGTCAAACCGAATGGATCACCTGACTCATCTACCAATCTGGAATTGAGCACAGCAACCGTAAATTCAAGGCCTACTCAAACGACAAATAACCCCTGTCCAGACGGAGAGGCAAAAGACACGAAATTTTATCTGCTAGGGCCTGAGGGCATTAAAGAACTGGACCCCTCTGAGCGGCTCGTCATGGCCATGTCAACCGATGCCAAACCACTGATCAGCGCGCTTCAAAGAATCGCCGGGATCAAGGTCCAAACGGGAGAGGATGCGTCGGCACAATATCAAGTCAAACGCGAGATGGCTCGCACCGCGACGGCAATGGAGCTACTCGATGCAGAGCGATCAAAGCTGGAGAAGCTCGAGAAAAATAAATCTCCGGACGACGCCACGTCTCCTAACGTCCTCAAAACGACTGTGATCGATCTTTTTGAAACAAGGGCAAAGAATGGGAGGCCGCAATGAAGCATGCACGCCATGCGCTTTACGGAGCCTTGTTTGTAGCGCTCCTCTTCCTTTCCGGCTGCGCGACTGGGGCAATGCGCATCGACGTGGAAGTATACAAGGGACCACTTGCACAAACATCAGACGCACAGTTCGCGTCGCTTATCGGGTACCTCGAAGAAGCGAAGCGGTCGCTCGTCGAAAACATGAATTTCACCTTGGCTACGGTGGCTAACGCCGAGTTTGACAAGCTTGGGCGGCCAGAAGCAGGCTGCTCTCGCGTCTACTTTAAGCCCGTGAGCATCGAAGTGTTCCTCAGGAATAATCCTGACAGATCTGGGGATGTGAAACTCACTGCTCAAGCAAATCCAGAGCCTAGCGAAACAACATGCTCAACACCAACGGTTGTTTCAGATACAGAGAATATTGGATCGGGCAAGTCTAATTCTGGTGCGCACCTCTATTTCCCATTTCTCCGTAAAGGCAATTGGAAAACACCATCCATTAATGACCCCATTACCTGGTGTGACAAACTAGATCCTGAAGGGGCGGTCGATCAACTCAAGTTCTTCGACTGTACAATACTCAGGTCGGTATTCTCTGACAGCAGAGATATGTTGCGTGAAATAGATAAGCTGCAAAGACGCCATATTGCCGAGGTGCACTCTCAGGGTTGGGATATCTCCGAATGGCGAACAAGAACCCTGTTGATGGAAATAGTGGAAACCTCTAGTGAGTTTCGAGCCAAAGCGTTCCGGTGGGCTATTTCAACTGTGGGAGGCCAATCCAGCAATTGTGTAACCAGAGTCGCTTTAATAAATTTTGTCATGACAGCATCCGAGTTCGGCAACCAATTGCAATCCCGATCCGATGCACTTTTCAAACAACTATCTCTTCGTGAAGGCCGTGACGCTCGGGAATTGGCATTGAGTACACACCTTCAAGACACGCAGCCAACCGACTTCGTGCATCTATACGACTGGCTCCAAGCTTCCGAAGATGGGTGCCCATTAGATTGGGTACGTCGCCATGCATTGCCAGGCTTCCCAAGCATCAATGTCACGAATCGGGTGAAAGTGATCGATCGGCTTTATGGCGATCATTTCTGGTCAAAAATCAACACCGTTCATGCCAGTGGGGCGGGAAAAGTCAACATGGTGTTTGTAAAGGATGGAATTGGGAACTGGAACCTGAAGAATTTTGAGAATCATCCGGGTGAATTGCTCGACGCCTACCTCAATGTTGGGAAACAGGTATTGAAGGCTGCTGCCACAGTTGCGGCAGCATCATCAGGTGTGGGGACTGGAGGCGCCGCCATCACTGCAGCTCTCAAGTATGCAGATCAATCGATTGCCGGACCGTCCTCAGATAAATCGGGAGAGCATGTGCTTCAAGACATACAGATTCTGGAAGCTGGCCTTCAGGCATCTCTGCTGAAACAAGCAGAGGAGGCCACAAAGAAAGAAGAGGGCTTGAAAGATAAACCCGACGAGATAAAAGCACTCCGACTCGAAACTATCGACAATTACAAGAAAACAATAACTGCCTTTGGGAACAAAATTGGAGTCTTGAACAAGACTCTTCAGCCTGCACCAGATTCAAAAGACGCCGAAGAAACGGTGAGAAAGATTCTGAAAGAGCAAGGTACGTTAGTTGAGTGATTGCGCCATGACGTCTCCTGAAACAAAATGGCCTCCAAAGCGAGTTAAGCTAATAGCGCCAGAGATTATTGCCAGATCTGCATATACGGAGCTCATTCATAATCATCAAAAACACTCCATACGAATGGATCCACTCAGGGGAACACTCATAATAATTCCTAAACCCTGGAGAGCAAATGCCCACAAATCTCGTGACGACTAATGAGGGAATGAAAATACTCATAGGACTCGTCGTGCTTTTTGTCCCGCTACATCAATCAATCGTTGAAATTTTCAAACTCACAGGGGCCAAACCCAGGAGGTACTGGGAAGCGCTAGCCTACATTGTCTATGGACCAACCAACGCCAGAAAACAACCGTGGCGTACTCGTTATAAAAGAACACTAAAATATGCGGCATCAAGATTCCCATTTGCAGCAGAACCCCTTCTTAAAGGATATGAAGCACACACAACACCTCAGGAAAGATTGATCGAAAGCTTCTTGCTCAGGGGAGTTGGCGATAGCCCTATTACCGAGGTTTCTGACTCCGACGTGAAGAATGTGATTCAAGTGATCCGTTTCGTAACAATGGAGGAAGATCCTGGCCTTGCGTTTACCAGTGAATTGATCGATGAACTCACCCGAACAACTCCCCATAGTCCCACCTTCATTATTCAACGACTCTCTCAAATCCTTTCAGATTACCCAGCCTCTGAAGCTGTCCGCACCCTGGCCAGCAAATGGATTGAGGACATTAATGACCTCCGTGCAGCTAATGCGCAATCAGACATCAAACCAGCTATCCTATTCATGTGGCGAAACGAGCTGAACCTTAAATACCTTCCAGCCATACTACGCGCAGAACGAGAGCTCCCTAATGCACTCAAAGCAGCTGAGTTTCAGTATGTTCGCCACTTGTCTTGGTTTTCGACAGTGATAGCCGCTATCGAAGCATTCATCATCACAGGTCTCTTCACTAGTTTGCAGTCAGACCCAAGCTGGTCTGACTGGATAGTAGCCCTTCTCCTGAGTTTCGGCGTACTAATCACAACCCCAAGGGGTACAAAGAGTTTGCTGGATGCCATCATCGGCCTAGGGAATCGCATGAAGGGATAAATGATACCAACCTCACGTTGTTTCCCCGGCTCGATTCAATCCACTCACGCACGAGTAAAGCTATTACCTTGGGAGGGCTTGGATTGCCCCATAGAAATCACTCCTCGAATCTCCCTACCCGATCCTGAACAATTGACCCAAAGCATGACTAGGCTAGATCAATCCTCAACCTGCATAGTCGACATCGACCATCTTGTTCCTAGCACTCAATACAACATCCGCGTACCGCCCCCTATGGGAAGCTCCTTGGAAACAGCACTCATTCACACCCCTCCAGCAACGCTCACCCAAGCACCGCTAGAGCTGTGCCTATTCTCATGTTATTTCCCAAGTGAGCAGTACTACGCCAACGCCGCACGAGCCAAAACAATCCTTGAAATGCTACAAATTGTTCCTCACCTGAAACTTTTTGCCGGCGACCAAATCTATGGGGACGTCCCGAGTTCAAGTGACACTATTCAGACTATTTATCGAGATCGACACCACGAGATATTCCAAGATGACCGTCTAGGAACACTTCTCGCCTACGGCGCCAACATGTTCACATGCGACGACCATGAATTCTGGAACAGTTATCCAGATTCAATGTGGTGGCTAAGCCGATCCTACGATCGCAACTGGGAGGAGTCTAGAGACGAGGCCCTAAAACACTTCTTTCAACACCAAGGGGTACTAAACTTCGCCCCGGGATTCTCTGGTGGTGAAAATGACTCGCGCTGTTGGTGTTCCGGAAAGATAAGCGGTCTGAACCTATTTGTCACGGATACGCGATCCGACCGGACGAGTAAAGACAACGCGCGCCGGAGCCTCAATAGTGGAGGCACTACACGCCCATCGCTCATGTCGACCCGACAGCTCAACACTCTCCTTGACTGGATAAACACGGTGGATCGAATCGGCCTGCTCGTCCTGGGACAGCCCCTCTGGTTGCTAAGCGAGTCCTATGATAACGCCCTCTGTGACTACCCCGAGTTCGACAAGATTCTTGATTGTCTTGCGAAAAACATGCGCGACAGAGATGTCACCTACATTATTCTTACAGGAGATATACACTGGGGCCGATTAACGGTTCTCCAAAACCCCATCCGCCCGGCATCCAAACTCATTGAGTTTGTTTCATCCCCGATCGCCCGAGTCGGCATGCGTAGCATTTTTAGCCGGGAATATGATGTTGGCAAGCGCCCTCGCGTTGACTTTAACGGCCCATCAGAACTTAACCAATATTTTGGCTCCTACAAGAAGGATCTGCTGTTCGCGACAAACGAGAATAATTTTGGCCGTTTATCATTATCGTCTCCCCCAAACGGCTCCATGGCAGGTCACTTTGAACTGTGGAGCCTAGACAGCCAGAGCCTTGCACTCGATCGTTGGGGACAGTTGGACAATCGCTGCATGAGCACTCTAGATCTCCTTTAGGACATATCCCAACAGGGCAGGTAACAAGGGCAAATGACCTCCTCCACACAGGCGAAACAATAGGCCGCTTGATAACATTTCCGATGGAATGACTTTTCATGAACGCTGACAAATCTAATCCTGAAGACGGTGATACCCACAAAAATGGCAACGCGAAACAGAATGTGTACGAAGTCCCTCGGGAAGACGAAGACGAGCTCTTTGCCCTATCTTTCGGTTCTGGGGCATTTGACGCAATGGTTCAACTCGGTGTGATCCACGCGCTTCTCGTTGCACGACGACGTCCACCCAATGTTGTACTCGGCCTATCGACTGGTGCAATTAATGCCGTTGCGTTAGGAGAAGTATTCGCAGAACCTGGCGGACTGGATGGACAAGTAAGCCGTTTCCGAGAAATTCTTAACGCCGCACGCAATTCGCTACGAGTCTTGCGCCATGAATTGAGTCCTGATCCTCTTGAACTCAATACTGAACACGCATTGGCTCCAATGGAGCTCCCAATCCACCATCGCAAAGAACGAGATGAGAGAGTAGGAGCCCTTCGAGCGGTAGTAGGCCTTCTCAGACTATTCAATGATGTAACCAAACTACAAATTACGCTGCACGTGCTTGTCCAGGCAGCACAAAGATATCTGCATTTGAAAGAAGCACGTGCTTCAAGAAATCGCATCCAGCGTTGGAAGCGTGTGCCACCAGCAGTACTCCGCTGTATCTCATTCCTTGTCTGCTATTCCTGGAGACTGTTCTTCCCTCTACTCCGTGCTTGTCGTCGAGTGTCATTGCTCCCTCCAGAAAATACTCAGAAACACTGGAGAACAGCCTCGGTTAGCCATTTTCTCTCCATTTTGAGGCGAATTATAACTCTCGCACCCAGTAGAGCAATAAAAACTTTGCTATTCATGAGCGGGCTAAGCTTTTCGATCTATCAGCTAGCCCACTTACTCCCTGACTCCCTATGGTGGCCATTGAATTGGATCCTCGCAGCCATAATTATCCCCATAGCAATCGCTATAGTAGTGATAGTAATGGCTTTTATCGTCTATCACGACAGACATCTCTTACTAAAGGCCTACGATCTTCATGATCAGCTATTTCACCCCTACGTCATCAAACAGTTTCTCATCTCGACATTCCACCCGCACTACTATGGGCGATTTGATCATGCTTCAGCCGCAGAATACGCATTGGCAGAATTAGACACTGCTATTAACGATCAAGAAGCGCCGCCAAAAACTTTCGCAAACTATCTATGGCCTGAGAATGACACCCACGGCATCCGAATCGTAGTTGTGGGAACCTCACTGAAAAATGGGAAATCCATAGGGTTTTCGAAACACACCAAGATTATCGACGGCATGATGGCCTCTATGGCATTCCCCCCGTTTTTGAAAGCCTATGAAGTTGATGGCAAGTTATATATCGACCCAGCCTGCGTTGGCGAAGAACCGATTGCTCCACTCATGGACTATCTCCGCACGAACATGGACCCAAGGACCAAAGCCGCACACGTATTTCATGTCGTCCCTTTTCCAGCAGAACAGCTAGACCCAAAGAAAGATTCAGGCACCTCGATCAGTGCTATCGCTGCCCGTTCATTTGAATTGCTCCGTTCCCGCCGAATCACGATAGAACGGGAACTAACTGAGCAGTACAGCGGACTCCTGCCAAATGGCAACGCTATCCACAAGTTTTCTGGGACCACCGAACAATTCGTCTCGGCCAACTTGTTTCCGATAGAAACAGAATACCCCCTACATATCACGGAGCGATTCCTCGCAACGCCCTCAAACGAGGAACGCGAACATATTGTCTTACATGCAGTGGCGACTGGATGCCGCATTGCGCTGCAACGCATGCTTGCCCCTGAGACAACAAGGCTTGACCGAGAAAGAAACCGTGCGCCGATCAAGTGCCGACAACTCTTGGACAATCTTGACCTCGTCCGTGCAGGAACAAAAGAGCAATTTCCAGGCACTGATCTCAATTCAGGACCAGGGCTTCACGAGATCTGCCACTATTGCACGCTCCATCCCCTTTCAGAACTAGACAAGATTCAGCAGTCAGAACGGCAGGTTTTGCAACCCATTAATATCGAACGTCTTCAGCCAATTTGGCCAACACTAGCTGAATACCAAAACAAACCACTTATTAAAACATGCAATAGCCAACAGTTTCCGACAACTTCCAATGATCCTCACAATTTTCCTCCGAACCCTACCCCCTGGATTTCAACCGTCTGGAGCGGGGGAGTATTCCGCGGCGTGTTTCAGATCGGTGCCATCGCAGCCTACAACGAAGCTGGCATTAAGCCACGAGTCTTCGCTGGAGCCTCCGTTGGCTCGATCATGGCAGCACTGGCCGCCCGTGTGACTTCACAGGATAAACTGAAGGGGAGGATCACGGTCCAGAAAGCGGCAGCCACATTTATTGGCTTAGACCGCTTTGTCATCACCGACCGCTTTGCGGATCTCGTACGCAGACTAACAATCCGCGCCAACGACGTGCATGTCACACCGAAAATGTTGGATGACGTATGCCGACAATTCGATCATCTGAGTAGCGATCGCTTCAATCACGCTGTCAGAGAAGTCGCCGCGGGCTTCGAACGCCTATTGTATATCAGTCCCTTCGAGCTATTAGAACTCTACCGTGCAATGCACAATGCTGACGGTGAAGCTCTAGGTAGCCAACTTGCCCATGCCGTCGACTATTTATTTGAGCGCTCAGGAGCAGGCCTGGAAATGCTGGGAGCAGAACCGCTAAAAATGTTAATTGCCGAACATGTCTTGGAAGGAATCCCTCAGAAAGAACAGCGCAGCATATCCGTCGAAGATTTTTTGAAAACTCTTTCAGGGGCAGCTGCTGATCCATACCTGCTGATCAGCACTACTGATCTCACCAACGGCAAGTTACACATGATCGGGGGAAAATCATATAGGCATAACCTAGCTAAAGGCGACAAATCACCATTACTCGTTGAGGCGCTGCTGGCTGGCAGCGCCTTCCCTGCCGTCTTTCGCCCTCGACGCCATTCCGAAGTCTATCCAACCGGAGAGCAATCGACCGTCTTCGTAGATGGCGGAATCATGGACAACCTTCCGCTCTCTCCCGTAGTAAAATTCCTCGAAGAAGCGGCACAAAAAGGCTTACTCGCAAGAAGGCCATCCCACCCTCATCTCATTCTATCCGCCTCTCTAGAAAGCCGAGTAGAGGTATTTTCAGACGAATCTGAGATAGAAAGGCGTTTCGGAAATGACTGGCGCGCACTGAATCGACGAGTGACAGAATTACAATACAATCGAAAGGTAACAGCATTTACGAACGCACAGCGAGATTTCCAGACCATTTACAGGGCAACCCAAGCGACAGCCCAAAAACCACCGCTGGATCTCATAGTCGGCACCACCAAACCAGCCTGGCTATGCGGCACCTTTGGATTTCATCCCATGCTGGGGTTTAGTCAGGTTAAGCAAGCAGAGAGCATCGCGCACGGATGCGCGATGACTCTCGCGACTCTCCATCAACTCAGCAGCCGGAATCCTAATGAAGCCTGGGGAATTTCTATAGGTTCCATAGATAAAGAGGCCTTCCAGGGTGATCCCATCAACCCTGCCCAAACTGATGAGTTTGTGGTGAACTCCGACTACTTGGAGAGCCTACCCTGGAAAAAGCGGAAGGAGAAGAGTGCAAATGGTCTGTGCTGGTTCCGCAATGAAATCTGCCCATTTTCAGCCAACGGCATCAAAGAGACAGGAGAGTCCTTCGCAAAAGAAACCACAACTGCACTCATCATGATCTATAACCTGTGCGGCCAAGCCTCAACTCACTCACGGCAGAATCATTAAAGAGCCCTTCTATCCAACCAGGGGGAACAGAAAAGGGGTCGGGAGTCTTTTCTTGACACAATGGCCTCGTCTTGGCCACACAATCCCTCATGCCTCGCCGTCGGCGATCTCGCCTGTCACATCCTGAATCGTCGTGTCGGGCGACTCCCGCTCTTTGAGGATTAGAAATTGGCACCCCTATTTTCTGCACATTCTTTAGCGTCGAGAGCCGCGTTGCATTTTCCGTTTGATCAGGCTATACAAGCAACCTATGAATGACGCGCAGGTTGAAGAGATCAAACGGCACTTTGGAGTGGTTGCTGAGGCCCTGCGGAGCGACATCCGCCAAGTCGCGGAGGGCCATTCGGATATTCGCCGTGAGCTGCGGGAGGTTCGCGACGAGTTTCGAGATGAATTCAAAGAAATGCGAGCCCTCATGCGGCTGTCATTTTCCCAGCTTGACCAGCGGATGCGGATGCTGGAAACAGACATTTCGACCCTCAAATCTCGCATGGATCGCCTCGAGAGCACCCGGGCTTGACTTCCGGCATCCCCAAACAGATCGACTAAACTTCCGCAACAAAAGGCACCAAGGGGGTCGGAAGTCTTTTCTTGACGGGGGAGCTTACGGGCCATGCGGTTTGGAATGAAAGCGACGCTCCGACCGCGCGGACGACCGAAAGGATTATAAAATAATGACTTCCGACCCCTTTGTTTCTTTCGAAGACCGAATGCCTTTCTTGGCGACACCTTCAGCTTGGGCAATGAATCCTGATACCTTTTTCTGACCTTTAGCTGGCCTTCTTCACCTCTTCTTTCAATCGCTCAGCGATCCACAGCTTGATCACCGATTGCCGTGTCACGCCAAGACGGCTCGCTTGAGCGTCCAGTGACTCGATAATCCAACTGGGAAAATCGACGTTCACGCGCCTCTGTTCATGCCCCGGACGGCGGGCGGTGGAGAGGACAAGATGAGGCGTAATGTCTTTCCCCTCATCAAATGTCTTTTCGAGAATTTTCGCTTTCATAATACAGTTCCCTCTCTTCCTTTCTGGCTCTTCGGGGCAAAATAAAGAGGTCGCGAGTCTTTTTTTGATGTGGGAGCGTACGGGCCAAGCGGTTCGGAATGGAAGCGACGCTCCGGCCGCGTGGACGACCGAAAGAATCGTAGAACAATGCCGCCCGGCCCCTTTGTTTCAACCTGGAGGCCCCCTTCAACCACAAATTCAACAACGCGTGGGTCACGGTAGCTTTCCGATGCCTGATGCAGCTAGCTTCCGAAGCGGTTCGCGCAGGCTTTCAGGTCTCTTCATTTCGCCTGCGAGCACTACGGCCAGCACCGTCTGGCCCTTGCGCACCACCCATATCGCGCCTTCTTCGGACGAAGATCCCCACCAAGCTTGCTCGCCGGGCCCCGGCACCGCGGACAGCTGAATACCTTCCGGGACACTCTTAAGAATCTGCGCCCCGCTCGATATGGCCCGAGTGGCATCGGCGGCGGAGCGAAACCGACTCACCACCGCCGCAAAATACCGCTCGCCTACCAGCCATCCGCAGGTCCAACTCGCGGCCCCCGGATACTCGCCCATATCGCGATCGGGCCCATCGGGCTGACCGCGTTCCGGTGTCACACCTGCAACCGACGCGATCTCCATCGTTGAGAAGAGGTCGCACGGGCGAGGATCGGCTGCGATTGCTGGGAGGGGCACAACACACACGGCGATGGCGACCGCACGGAAAAGACTGTTGTAGGTCCACATGGTTCTTGTGCTCCCTAACAATGTTTGGGCCAATCCGCATATGAGCCGGATCTGTCGGTTTCTATCCACATACCATCTCGCTCTGGCGCACAAAGAGTACGCAATAGCCGTTCTCACTTCAATGAGCTACGACCGGCGGAGGAAGACAAAGGGGTCTGAGGTTTACTAACATCAGAGAGGCCACCTGTTGGCCTGTGAACTCAAGGAATAGGCGAGCGGTCCCGCTGCTCGCTTCAGCAAACCTGTCCACACAAACCTGACCAACAGAGGCCCCGCCTGTGGAATGAGACGGCCCAGCGCACACAGACGCTCCTTACGCACTCACCGCATCGGCCACAAACATCTTCACTTTGATTTTCTTCGCCCGTTCTTTCACCTGAGCCGCATCATACTGAAACTGCAACCGCATCCATCCCTCCGGCGTGCCGCCAAACGCCTTCGCCAGGCGGATCGCCATGTCCCACGACAGGGCTGCGCTCTCATTCACCAGATGACTCAGCGCCGATCGCGATACGCCAAGAATTTTCGCCCCTTCCGTCACACTCAACCCATGCGGCTCCAGACAATCGACGCACACCGACAACCCAGGATGCGGGGGATTCTTCATTTTCAACGCTTTCATCGCCTGCCTCTTATTCAATGGTAGTCCTCTAAATTCACGTCCAATCCATACCCATCTTCATACCGAAACGTAATGCGCCAGTTGGCTCGCACCGTGACCCCCCACTCCCCTTTCCGGCTTCCTTTCAACGGATGCAGCCTGTAGGAATGGACGTTCATATCTTCAATCGTCTCCGCCTGATGGAGCCGCGCGAGAATGGCCCTGATCCGATCCACCATGTCCGGCGGGAGCTTCCGGGGATCATCTTCTTCGAAAAACCGTTTCAGCTCTCGGTGCTTAAAACTCGCGATCATGCGTTGACTGTATCGCGCAGCGCTTCACTCGTCAACCGGAATCTTCATACACAGAATATCAAATCTTGCCCCGCCGTGAAGCAGTCAAAGCAACGCGGCCGGGAGCCATTTCCTGATTACCCGGCTCCCCGTTCATTTTCCGTACACTCACCACGCCGTCATCACAATGACCCAGCCGAAATAGCCCTTAGCCTCCCGCATATTCAAGAAAGTCCCCTACTCAATCCCCTCAAGATTCCCTCCTGACCAGCCGACAAGACTACTGTCGTGCCACCACTTCATCAGGAGGAATTCATGTCGAACATCCTTGAGCAAATCGACAAGGCCATCGGAGCGCATGGGGCGTGGAAAGTAAAACTGAAGCAGAACATCGACGGAACCTTGAGCCTCATCCCGGCGGAAGTCAGCGTCGATAACCGGTGTGAATTCGGGAAATGGCTCTACAGCCTGACCGGCGCACAAACTTCCGATCCGCACTACAAAGAAGTGCTCGCGCTGCACAAAGACTTTCACAAGACGGCAGGAGAGGTCGTGTCGAAGGTCATGAAAGGCGACAAGGCCGGCGCGGAAGCCTCGATCGGACTGAACGGCGCCTATGCCGCCGCTTCGTCTAAGCTCACCGCCAAGATGATGGAATGGAAGCGTGCCTCCACGAAGGCTGCCTGATTTCCTGTTCTGGAGAAATTCCCTTGCTCTATGGAATTTCTCCAGAACTATTCCCCATTCATTACCACCCCATCATCTCAGCCTACATATCGATCGGGAACGTGCGGCATAATCGTACGCCCCCCTATTTCCTCTCCCCATTCATCGGCCACCTTGCAGACAGTTAGAGTTTGGTATATACATAATTGGTGTTCCAATGGGACGCCAAGAAAGCAGCCAGTAACAAGACCAAGCACGGGGTCTCCTTTGAAGAAGCCGGCACGGCCTTCTTTGACTCAGCCGGCCTTGACGGCGAAGATCTCGACCATTCGACCTCGGAAGCGAGACGATTCAGACTGGCACAATCGGCAGCCGGCAACATTCTCGTCATTGTGTATACGCTCAGGAGCCACGGCCATGAAGAAACTATCCGCCTCATCAGTGCGCGACCGGCGAACCGAAAAGAAAAAAAGCGCTACCAAGAAACGCACCATTGATTATTCGGACATCCCTCCGTTATCCGACCGGCAACTTGCCTCTCTGCGCCGGGTGGGACGACCTCCATTGGGAGTGGAACGGCGGCAACTCATTGCCATCCGCCTTGACCCCACGGTGCTTCGCTGGGTGAAAGCTCTCGCAGCCAAGCGAGAGGTCCCCTACCAATCACTCATCAACGACCTGCTGGCGGGAGAGATGAAGAAGGCAAGCTAGCACTACCCCTGTCTCTGGAAACGCGCCTCCGCGAAAGCTGCCTGACTTTTTACTCTGGAGAAATACCCTTGCTCTATGGAATTTCTCCAGAACTATTCCTCGTTCAAGCCCATACCACTACTCGCTAATCGAATGAGATTTTCATCATAACCATCCGTTTCAATAGATATTTTCAGCACAGCACATATCCCATTATCTCCCGGCATAGTCCCTGCGATACATCTCCTTATAATGGTGATACATTCCTCCATCCTGCTGATCGAAGACAGCCCTGGCGAGCGAGAGTTGTTTCGCCTGGCGCTGGTCCAGACCGGCCTCAACATCGCACTCTCCACCGAGCAAGATACCGAGGGGGCACTCCATTTTTTACAGGACCG
>CAZXNN010000024.1:0-18683 GCA_964641915.1 uncultured Nitrospira sp.
GTCGCGCTGTGCCGGTCCTGTCCCTCGCGGAGGCACATGATCGGTTCGGTGATCACAGTGAAGCCTTTCTGTTGTTTGCACACATTGAGACCGGGAATCTCCATGTGCTTCAACGGGGCACCGGAGGGCGGGTATTGGCCATTGAGCCCTTTGCCGAAGGTCGGCGAGGGCATTCCTTCCCAGGGTCATGAGAATAAGGGGCTGGCTTGAAGGTGCCTGGATCTATCTCCGATTGCTCTGAATGGTTCTTTGCCTGTGTCAGGTCCGTGACTGAGCATTCCGATTTCCTGGCAGAGCTGGTTGTCTCCTATAAAGTTGTATGGCACAGCTGAATCTTGTCATCGTCAGTGGCCTCTCCGGATCCGGTAAGTCGCACGCGCTGAAGGCGTTCGAGGATGCCGGCTATTTCTGCATTGATAACCTCCCTCCTGCGTTGATCCCGACGTTCGTGGAATTGTGTAATCAGCAAGGTGGGGAGATATCGAACGTCGCGCTGGGCGTCGATGTCCGGGAACGAGTCTTTTTTGCAGATCTGGTCGGGACGCTTGAGCGGGTGAGAGCCCTTGGGTACGCGATTCGTCTACTCTTTTTAGAAGCCCGAGATGAAGTGCTTGTCAGGAGATTTTCTGAGTCCCGTCGTCCGCATCCGCTATTGCCACATTTGCCGGTTCTTGAAGGGGTTCGGTTTGAGAAGGAGCGGGTTGCAGAATTGCGTCGCCATGCTGATCGGATTATTGATACGTCTGATCTGACCGTCCACGAACTCCGGGACGTATTGACGAAGGAGTTTTCCCGAGGTCCTGCCACTCGGCGTTTGACGGTAACCTTGCTGACTTTTGGATACAAGTTTGGCGTTCCCTATGATATTGATTTGCTGTTTGACGTTCGGTTTTTGAAGAATCCGTTCTTTGTCCCAGACCTCAAGCCGCTACCAGGGGATGATCCCCGTGTTCGTGCCTTTGTGCTGTCCGATCCAGACGCCATTGACCTCCTGGTGCAGCTGGAGAGCATGCTGAAGTTCTTGATCCCCCTCTATGAGCGTGAACAGCGCAGCTATCTTACCATTGCGATTGGGTGTACCGGCGGGCGTCACCGATCAGTCGCGATTGCAGGTCGGCTCCGGGAGAGCCTAGGCGCAATCGGTCATGAAGTGATCCTTAAGCATCGAGATCTGCAGAAGTCCTAAGGAGGATTCCCAGGCGCTGCAATCCACGCTGCTTCCTGTCAGTTGGGGTGTGTTGCTTGACAGGTCGAGCATATTGACTATACTTACCTTGTACATGCAGAACCTAGCTTCCCTCAGGCACATTTCACGTGAAGAAACGAAACGCGATCCGAAAGATATCAGGGTATAAGACGAATCAGGTGTGTGACTTGTTCGATATATCGAAAGCCACGTTGTTTCGGTGGGAGCGCGAAGGATTGATTTCTGGTCCTCCTCGAGACTGGCGAAACTGGCGGCTGTATACGCAGGAGAATGTGGCTGAAATTCAGAAAATGATTCGCGCTCGAAAGTTTGTCCTGTAGTGTAGCGGGTGAGGGATATGCTAAGCACATTTAAAAACATGTTTGAGACCGACATTGTCTCGTTACTGACTCCCAAGCGTCAGCTGGTTGGGCTCGACATTGGGTCGAGCGCAATTAAGTTGGTGCAGTTGAGAGAAAGTAAGGGCCGGTACTATCTCCAGAAGTTCGGTATGAAGCCGTTGGAGCCGGAAGTGATCGTAGATGGAACGGTCATGGATGAAGGGCGAGTGGTCTCGGCAATTCGTGAGTTGTTTGAGGAATCGAACGTCAAAAATAAGCAAGTCGCGGTGTCCATCTCAGGTCATGCCGTCATTGTGAAGAAAATCAGCTTGCCTCCGATGCCCGATGAGGAGCTGGAAGGGCAAGTGAAATTGGCGGCGGAGCAATATATCCCGTTCGATATCAATGAAGTGAATATCGATTTTCATGTGCTTCCCGCTGATGCCTCAAGCGAGGGGTCCGGTGAGATGTCGGTTATTCTCGTGGCGGCAAAGAAGGACAAGATCAATGAGTTGACCGAGTTGGTCAAGGGGGCCGGATTGATGCCGATGGTTATGGACGTCGATGCCTTTGCCATCGAAAATATGCATGCGATTAACTATCCCCTGGCTCAAGATGAAACGACGGCTCTGGTGAATCTTGGAGCCAGTGTGATGAACGTCAACATTATCCGCGGTGGCGTCTCCTTGTTTACCCGGGATATCCCGTTGGGTGGCAATCGCTACACGGAAGCGATTCAAAGGGAAATGGGCCTGTCCTACGAGGAAGCTGAAGAGACCAAAAAAGGTGAGCGAGGAGGGAAGGCCTCATCGGGTTCTATTGACAGTGTGATTGATAGCGTCAATGGAGAAGTGGCCTCAGAAATTGCCAGAACGGTTGATTACTTCAAGACCTCTGCCTCAAATGTTGGGCTGGATCGTGTTTTAGTGTGTGGCGGGGTCGCGCGCGTCAGCGGGCTCGTGCAGCAATTAAGTGACCGCATGCAAACGCCAGTCGAAGTTGCCAATCCGTTTAGTGAAATTGATACATCGGGAAGTGACTTCGATCAGGATGCCATGGCTGAAATGGCGCCGCTGGCTTCTGTTGCGGTAGGGCTGGCCTTGAGATCAGTGGGGGACCGATGATTCGTATCAATCTACTGCCTGGCCCTAAAGGGCGCACGGCCAAGCCTCAGTATGATGTTCGGGCGCAGGCCTTACTGGGTGTTGGCGTGCTCTTGGTCACGATCGCAGGTTGTTGGTGGTACTCTTCTTCTCTTGATGAGGTCATCGAGGCGAGGCAGGAAGAGAAGCTTGCTAAAGAAAAGCAAGTTGTTCAGCTCAAAGAACAGGTGAAGCAGGTACAGGACTTTGAGCAGAAGAAGAAGTTGTTAGAGGATAAGAATCGGGTGATTGATCAACTTGAGTCAGCGCGGGTCGGGCCGGTTAAAGTGTTGGATCTTGTGAGCCAAAGTATTGAGCCCTTGAAGGTCTGGCTCACCAATTTGAAGCTATCTGCGGAAAATGTGGAAGTAGAGGGAAAAGCCTTGACGAATGATGAAGTTGTCGAGTTCGTCAACAATCTGCGCCGGACCGATTTTTTCGCAAATATCAATCTCCAGGAAAGTAAGGCCGCAGTAGAGAATAAGATAAATATCTATCAGTTTAAACTGGCATTTCGCCTGAAAGGTTGAGCATGGCGTTGCCTTCTATCAATCTAGAGACGCTGCGCAGTATCCCTGCCCCGCAGAAGCTGGCCCTCCTGGGTTTGCTTGTTGGGGTGCTCCTGGCGGGGTTCTACTTCTATATTGCAGAACCAAAAGCCACGGCGATTGACACGCTCCAAGCGGACAATGCACGGTTGGATGGAGAAATTCAGACCCTCACGATCAAGGCGAAGCACCTCGACGAATTGCTCGCTGCCAATAAACAGCTTGAGATCGAACTGGCAAAAAAGAAGGAACGACTTCCTCCGGAAGAAGAAGCGGTCATGCTGCTGAAGCAAGTGTCCGATCTTGGTGTCCGCCTGGGACTCGATATTAGGTTGTGGCGGCCAGGAGCTCAGGCAGAAGATGCGTCGAAACTGTTTGTGAAGATGCCCGTCGCCGTTGAAGCTACCGGGGCCTACCATACAACGGCATTGTTTTTCGATCGGATTAATCGGCTGCCGAGAATTATTACAGTCTCAGGTCTCAAGATGGGGGCGCCAAAGATGGAGCAGGGACGAATCGTGTCCCAGGCGCAATTTGATCTTGTGGCATACGCGGCTCCTCCGGAGAAGCAGGCCGCCGCGATTCCGGTGCCAAATGTTGGGAAGCCAGCTCCGGTTGGCAAATAGGGGATTGAGGAGCTATGCAACTGTTTAGTGTGGAGCGGAGAGCGCGTGTGCCGAGAATTCCAGTGGGCACCATCTTCCTTGTCGGCGTATTGCTGTTCGTCGTCGTCCCAGGCGCGGAACTGGGCGCCGGGACTTTGACCCCATCGAATCAAATCAGTCCGCTACGGCAGGATTCGATTAAGCTGCCTGCCGCTCCTGAAATCCAACGACAAACCATCGCTCCGACCTTGATGGCAAATCCATCCGTTGAAGGAGAGGCATCGCTCTCATCTCCATCCACTCTTCCTGATACTGGGAGCGGATTCGGATATGATCCATCAGGCCGTCGAGATCCGTTTGCGCCGGTCGTGCAGCAACTCCAACCAGGAAAGATGGATGTCAGCCTTCCTCCGCTGCAACGAGTCAATTTGACGGAGCTGAATTTGATTGCCATTGTGTGGGGCGCGTACGGGTACACGGCGATGGTCCAGACTCCTGAGGGGTATGGATATGCTGTCAGACGTGGGACACGCCTAGGGCAGAACAATGGCGTTGTGAGTGCCATTACGGAGCGAGGAATCATCGTGCAAGAACGGTTTACCGATGTCTATGGGAAAAAACAGGAGCGAGAATACGTTAAGCTTCTTCACCCGAAAGAGGGCGCAGAATGAAAACACTAGTGGCAGTAGCAGGTGCTTCGTTTCGCCGGGCTTGGTGGCTGGGTATGGTGGGTGCCCTGCTGAGTGCCCAGAATATTCAAGCTGAACCAGTGCCTACTCAAGCAGCTAGCATGGAGGGGAGGGTGCATGACCAGGCACACATCGCCTCGGATGCGATCGATGTTCCAGCCCAAATGGTCACCAAGATTGAAGTCCGTCCGGAAGGGGATGATGTCACCGTTCTTGTGAAGGGCGATGGAAAATTGTTCTCCGCCGCTCGATTGTTAGACGAGAATCGGCTGGTTGTCGATCTTATCTCGGTGTCGTCGGCGCTCAAGTCTCCCCTTGTCTTGGGGCAGCATCAACTTCTTAAGAAAGTCAGAGTTGGATATCATGCTGATAAGGTTCGCCTTGTTCTCGAGCTCCTCGGTCGTCCCTCATTTTCGGTCACTCCTGTTGGACATGACATTCTGGTTTCGCTAAAGCCGAGAGTGGTGGGGCCGAATGCTGTTCCGCTGACCGTGGCGTCGTCAACTGTAGGAAGTATCACCGATCCAGTTGGAATTGGCGGGAGTGAGTTTGCAGACCCTGGACAGATGGTGCCGAGGGAGACCCGAGCAAAGAAGGGACAGGTCATGGGGCCTGCGCAAGGGAAGTTCAAGGTCCGAACCATTCAGATGGCTACTGAAAGCGCAACTCCGGAGAGCGATTCACGAGGGGATGATCTGGTTGCCGGCCAGACACGCTTTGCTGGACGCCGGATTTCTTTAGACTTTCAGCAGGCCGATATCACCAACATTCTTCGTCTCATCGCTGAGGTTAGTGGATTTAATATCGTGGTGGGTGAAGGGGTTAAGGCCAAGGTAACCATGAAGCTTGTCAGCGTACCCTGGGATCAAGCCCTGGATATGCTGCTCAAGATGAATGGGTTGGGCATGATTCGTCAGGGAACAATCGTGTGGGTTGATACGCTGACGAACATTGCCAAGCAGCAGGATGAAGAAGCCCGCGCAAAAGAAGCGAAGACCAAAGCGGAGGAGCTGGTTGATCGCGTGTTCTACATCAGGAACATCCAGGCACAGGAGCTTCAATCGGCATTGAGGCAGTACTTGAGCCCTCGTGGAGTCATGAATATCAGCGCCGGAAGCAATGCGCTTATCGTGCGAGATACCGAGACCAAGCTGGCGGTGATGAAGCAATTGGTGGATGGGTTGGATCTCCAGGTTCCTCAGGTGCAGATTGAAGCGCGCATTGTTCAGGCGGACACCGTGTATGCACGAGGCATGGGTATCCAGTGGGGATTCCAGAATGCTGATTTTAGCGCAAATAAGTTCAATTTTTTCGGCAACGCGACGGGTGCGTTTGCCCCTCTGGGAGGGACAGCTGCCGGGCAGAGTGGGACGGGAACAATCCCTCGTGACTTTATCGTCAATCTCCCAGCTCAGGTTGGTGGACTTCCGGCGGTTCCGGCCATCGGGTATCAATTTGGCAAACTGGCACCGGGCTTCGCCTTGGATCTACGGCTGTCTGCCGGAGAGTTGCTGGGGTTGAGCAAGGTGATCGCGGCTCCAAAGATCACCACATTGGACAAGCGAGAAGCGAAGATTTCACAGGGTGAGTCGATTCCGTTCCAAACCACGTCTCTTCAGGGAACGCAGACGACATTCGTCGATGCGAATCTTGAGCTAAACGTAACCCCGCAAATCACGTCGCGCGATCCGAAGGAAGTAGGGAAGCAGATCCTTATGAAGGTTCGCGCCACTCGAAATGCGGTCGGTGCTCGAAGCAATCCCGCTGGTCCGAGTATCGATCGTCGAGAAGCGACGACCCTGGTGATTGTCCGCGATGGCGAGACGATGGTGATCGGCGGTGTGTTTGTGGATACCCAGAATAACAACGTACAGGGAGTTCCGTACCTGTCACGAATCCCCGTTCTGGGGTGGTTGTTTAAGAATAAATCGGAGAGCGTGTCGAAGCAGGAGTTGTTGATTTTCATGACGCCTACGATTATTCGTACAACATAGTCGAACGGCAGAGCGGCTTTTGATCGGCCCGTACTTGTTGCAGATGGCAATGAGTACGGGCCGATCATTTTGGGGGAAGTCGTCTCTGCTGTGTAGTGGGTGGTGGGCATGACCTCGCTGGCCGGTAAGGTGATCACCTTTTAGTTCGTCCGAACCTATGCTACGATCCACGCGGTTTTTCTTGGAAACAACCCAGTTAGTGGCCAATAGTCAATAGTGTGTAGATCCTGAAGGCCTGATTCATGGGCTGAAGCGATTTCTGGAGAGTGTTCAGAATATGGGCAGAGTAGAGCAACGAGTGTCGGTGTCTCTTAAAGAGCGAAGCTATGACATTGTCATCAAGCAGGGCTTGATCGACGAGCTTGGAATGCGCCTTCAGTCGCTTGCCTCAACCGAACGTATCGCGATTGTGACAGACCGCCATGTTGGTAGGTACTATCTCCGAACCGTGGTGGGGCAATGTAGGCAGGCTGGGCTCCGTCCGGTCTCAATTGTATTGCCACCAGGGGAAAAGAATAAAACGCTTAGGACTGTTGGAAAGATACTCGATGTGTTGGCGAAGGAGCGATTTGAACGGAAATCGTTGTTGATGGCGCTTGGGGGAGGGGTTGTAGGGGATGTGACAGGCTTTGCTGCAGCAATCTATCAGCGAGGGATCCCCTTCGTCCAGGTGCCGACCACATTGGTCGCGCAAGTGGATTCGAGCGTCGGAGGAAAAACTGGCGTCGACCATAGGTTGGGGAAGAATCTCATCGGAGCATTTCACCAGCCAGAGGCCGTCTGGATTGATACCACGCTTTTATGCACGCTTCCGAAACGGGAATGGATTGCAGGTCTGGCCGAAGTGATCAAGTACGGCATCATTGCGGACTCCAAGTTTTTCTCGCGTCTCGAACGAAAGATGCCAGCCATTTTGAAGCTTGAGCCTCAGGCTGTCATGCAGATTGTAAAGCGCTCCTGTGAGATCAAGGCCCAAGTAGTAGCCGAAGATGAGCGGGAATCTGACCGTCGAAGAATTTTGAATTACGGGCATACGATAGGTCATGCACTAGAGGCCTTGGGTGGTTATCAGTCATTGATTCATGGAGAGGCTGTCGGTATTGGGCTTGTGCTTGAAGCGGATTTGGCCCGGCACCAGGGGTATTGCGACTTTAAGACAGTTGATCGAATCAGGTCGATCGTCCGCTCTGCTGGTTTGTCCGATCGTCTGACCAGTTCTTCTCTAGAGAAGGTGTGGGCGGCGATGCAGCACGACAAGAAGGTCTCGCAGGGGAAAGTGGTGGGTGTGTGGCCGTCCGCGATCGGACAAGTTCGGATTGCGCCGCTTGAACGAGCCACGTTTGCTGAGTGGTTTCACGCTGTTTCTGCTGGGGCCAGAAGGCGATCAAAGTGAATAGGGAAACACGTGCAATGAGGGACATCCTCGCTCGGAATCTATAAAATGGCATCAAAAAAGCTCTCATCTGCGCAACTAGAGCAAGCATTGCGAGAAAAGACTCGCGAGGTGGATGTGCTGCACCGGATCAGCGAGTCGATCAGTAACACGCTCGATCTTGAGGCGGTGCTTCGGCATATTGTCGATGTTGTGGTCGAGGTGACCAAAGCGGATGCCTGTCTTCTGTATCTGCTGTCTGACGGCCGGGATGAATTGATTCTTCGGGCGTCGAAAAACCCCCATCCTCGCCTGATCGGGCGCATTACGATCGGTCTGGGCGAAGGCATCACCGGCTGGGTGGCCCGAGAGCGGACGCGTGTGGTCGTTCCCAATAATGCCAGTGAGGATCCTCGGTTCAAGTTTTTCAATAACCTTCCCGAGGATCGGTATCAGGCCTTTGTATCCGTGCCGATTCTCGCGAAGAAGGAAGTCAGTGGCGTTATCAATGTGCAGCATAAGCGCTCTCGTCGTTACCGAGAAGATGAACTCGCGCTCCTCACCACTATTGCCAATCAGGTCGGAGGCGCGATTGAGAATGCCCGCCTCTACGATCAGATGCGCCGGAAGGCGCTGCAGTTGGAAACGTTGTCGCAAGTCTCAGAGACGGTTGCGTCCAACCGGATAACGGACGATGTTCTTCAGCTGATTGTGACCATGACCGCGCAGATGTTAGACTCAAAAATCTGTTCGATCATGCTGCTGGACGAAGCCAGTGGGGAACTGCGGATCACTGCCACACAAAGCTTGAGTGAGGAGTACCGGCGAAAGCCCAACCTCAGGATCGGGCAAAGCATCAGCGGTCGAGCCGTCCAGGAGCGACGGTCGATCATCGTTCCTGAGGTGACGAAAGAAAGGGACTATATGTATCCCGACTTGGCGGCGAAGGAGGGGCTCTGTTCCTTGCTGTCGGTTCCGATGATGATGCGTGAGAAGTGTGTGGGGGTGATTAATAGCTACACGTCTGTTCCGCATGTGTTTACATCCGAGGAAGTGCGCCTCATGCAGGCGATCGCCAACCAGGCGGCAATTTCCATCGAACATACCACGCTGCTAGAAAAATCTTTCGAGATGCAAGAGGCCCTTGCGGTGAGGAAATTGTTAGATCGAGCAAAGGGGTATCTCATGCGTTCGAAAAAGCTGACGGAAGAAGAGGCTTTCAAGCTGATCCAGCGGCAGAGTATGGACCTGCGAAAGTCCATGCGTGAGATCGCCGAGGCCATTCTTCTCGCAGGGGAAATCGACGGTCGAGCGAGTGATTTAAGAAAGTAACGAACGCCTGGGTGGAGTCTGGTTGTACGTGGGCGTCGAGCTGCTAGTGTGATGGGGCGGGCAGTGCCGAAGCCGGTTCACGCATCTGTCGTCGGATATCTTGCAATTCCTTCCGTAAGTCTTCCAACTCACGATTCTTTTGAATCATTTGTTCTTGCAGCAGGCGCAGCGACGGGTCTTTCCCGGCATCGGGTGCTACGGATGGCGCCTGTCGGATCGGGGTGTCTTTGTCAGGGTTCGGAGAAAGTACCTGTTCCGGCATAGAGGCGGGGAGTGCGGCAAGAGATTCGTAGTCAATGACCAGGGTGGTGTTTGTGGCGTTCTTGCCACGGTAACTATCCGGCCGTCTGGCCGAGTCCGGTGTAAAGGACAACGTTCGATCCGTAAGTCCAGTGTGGTCGGATTGGCGGCGATTGGCCTTGGTGATCGAATCGGTACGGTCAGAACGAACATGATATTCCAGCACGGTCACATACAGAGAACGTCCGTACGCGTATATGAATCCTTTCGACGTTTCCATGAGAGCAAGTCGTCCAGGGGAGTGTGAAGCGCCGGACCCTGCACTTGCCGACTGAGGCGCGCCCGATGAACCGGTTCGTATGAGTCGAAACCCTACTTGTTGATCGAAGGCCGCATGGGCAAGCCCGTCGGCAAGGAGCGGTGCGAGGTGCCGGACTTCGTCGTCATTGAATGCTGAAAAGGCTTGGGCCTCTCCAATAAGAAAGTTTTGAAGCATCCCTTGGCTCTCTTTCACACGAATGCCTCGGAGCACTCGGGCGATTGTGTTTTCGTCGATTGTGATCGGATGTGCAGCCTGAAAGGAGCGGTCCGGGATTCTTTCCAAGTACACGGCTCCTTGAGGGGATTCGTGCAGCATGAGATCGAGGTCGGGATTCGACGCGCAGCTCGCGATCGAGAGCAGGGAGAAGAGCAATGCCGTCAGAAAATGGATGAAGGAAAATGGTTGTGCCATGAGATGTTTATCCGTTCGTCCAGAATTCGCAGCCTAGCACAGATTTCGACAGAGTACACAGATTTCCGAGTGAAGTATGTCAGCGCTGGTGCAAAGTCAATGGAAGCGGAGGTATCGGCATACAATAAAAAAGCCCCGGCGTCAGACCTTCCCTAGCATGAGCCGACAATGATTCTGGCCGGCTCAGGGGTGGCGCTCGTCTTAGGCGACAGCCGGGTGCGGCCGTCGCCGCTCATGAGCGATGTCCACCTCGCAAGTTCGTTCTGGCCTTCGAACCAAGTCATTTTGACACCTCACTGAGCCGATGCTAATGTCCGCTGTGCCTTGTACTGTATTCCTCACGTGCCTAAGGCTGTTGCGAGTATGTGAATGCTGATGCGCACACTTCGAATTGCCATGGCTCAGATGAACCCCACGGTCGGCGACATTGCCGGGAATACCCGCGCGATCAAGCGCTGGATCAAGGAGGCCAGGAAGGCCAAGGCGGATGTCGTGGCGTTTCCGGAACTGGCGGTGACGGGGTATCCGCCGGAGGATTTGCTGCTCAAGCCGCGGTTTGTGGCGGACAATCTGCGGGCGCTGGATGAGATCGCAAAGGAATGTCAGGGCGTGCTTGCGGTGGTCGGCCATGTCGGCCAGGGGCAGGCGGGGAACGGGAAGTCCCGACAGTCGGTGGTGGCGGCGGGGCAGCATGAATTGACCAATGCGGCGGCGCTGATCGGCGAACGGGGCGTGCTCTGCCGGTACAGCAAGTGGATCCTCCCGAATTACGGAGTCTTCGACGAGAGCCGCTACTTCCACCCCGGCCGGACGTTGCCGGTGATCACGCTACGCGGAGTCATCGTCGGGCTCAATGTCTGCGAAGACATCTGGTTTCCGGACGGTCCGACGCGGCTGCAAGCCGCCGCCGGCGCCGATGTCATCATCAATATCAACGCTTCCCCCTTTCAGATCGGCAAGAGCCGGATTCGCGAGCAGATGCTGGCGACGCGCGCCCGCGAGAACGGCGTGATCGTGACCTACACCAATACCGTGGGCGGTCAGGACGAGCTGGTGTTCGATGGCAACAGTCTGGTGCTGGATCAGGCTGGCGCGGTCATCGCGCGGGCCAAAGCGTTCGAGGAGGACTTCCTCCTGGCGGATGTGAATGCCGCCGCCGGAGTGCGGCATCGCATGGCGCAGCGGCGGACGAAGGCGCTGAGCGGCAGGCAGGCCGGTGCGATCGAGCGGATGACCGTGAAGCTTCCCGCCGCCCCGAAGCGGGCGCGTGTTGTCCCGGGACTCGAGCCGCTACGGGAGGAACTGGACGAGGTCTATGCCGCGCTGGTGCTCGGGGTGCGGGACTACGTGCGGAAAAACGGATTCAAGAAAGTGGTCATCGGATTGAGCGGCGGAATCGACTCGGCGATCACCGCGGTGATCGCGGTCGATGCACTGGGCGCGGACAACGTGCTTGGCCTGTTCATGCCCTCGCCTTATACGTCGAGGGAAAGCGGCGAAGATGTAGCGGAATTGGCCCGCCGGCTGCGCATCCCCTGCGACACGATTGCGATTACCCCGGCGTTCGACGCCTATCGGCAGTCGCTCGCGTCGTCGTTCGAGGGACGGCCCGTCGATACGACCGAAGAGAATTTGCAAGCGCGCATCCGGGGCAATCTGCTCATGGCTTTCTCGAACAAGTTCGGCCATCTCGTGCTGACTACCGGCAACAAGAGCGAAATGAGCGTGGGGTATGCGACGCTCTACGGCGATATGGCCGGCGGGTTTGCCGTGATCAAGGACGTGCCGAAGACCATGGTCTACGACCTCTCGCATCGGCGCAATGCTGCCGGGACAACGCCGGTGATTCCTAAGCGTGTACTCGATCGTCCGCCGACGGCGGAGTTGCGCCCGAACCAGAAAGATGAAGACAGTCTGCCGCCCTATCCGGTACTGGATCCGATCCTCAAGGCCTATGTGGAAGAGGACCGGTCGCTGGAGGAAATCGTGGCGATGGGATTTGACTGGGCAGTGGCGGCCAAGATTATCGGCCTGGTGGATCGCAGCGAGTACAAGCGCCGTCAGGCTCCGATCGGTATCAAGATTACGCATCGGGCGTTCGGGAAGGATCGGCGTATGCCGATCACGAACGGGTATCGCAGCGGTGAGCACGGGTCTGGACGGTAAAGACCCGTCGGCTAGGGCTTTGAATGGGGTGCGAAAGTGTTCTTCATGCCGTCATGTCTGGTGCCTCGGCCGCGAGTGGCTCCGGTGTGGGTGTAATTCCGTTCCGGCCTATTTCAGCTTAAATTCTTTTCATGACCGGGTCCTTGAGCGTGCAATTTCATGGTCGCGCACGCCGCGTGCGCCTGGGACAACCGCCTGACGCTCCCGGTTGAAGTGTAGGGGGTGGTACGAGTACCGATTCCGTTCGAGCCCCTCTCCGGCCGGCCGTGATGCACCAGGCATCGCGTGGATCCTCCTGGGTTGCAAAATAAAAAGGAGAGTGGTAAAGCGAGTTTGAGATCTGCAGGCGTCGATCGTGAGTCTGCTGAGAGGACATTTTGCGTCTCATTCAATACAGGAGGTACGTTGCCATGCATGCACGCGTAAAGTTGATTTTGGGTGTTGTGAGCGTCCTTGCCCTTGGCGCAATCGGCCTGCCGGCATTCTGGCATCATGCTGAAGTGCCGGGGCTGCGGATAGTTCCCGAAGCCTTGGCGAGTGGAGACGAGATGAAGGAAGCGATACGAGAACATCTTGCCTTGGCCGAAGAGTATGAAAAGGATGCCGTGCATCATGAAGCGGAAGCGAAACGGTACGAGCAGAAAGCCTCCGCGATTACCCCGCTCATGGATACGAAGGGGTTTCGGCGTGACGGCCTCAGAATGGCCGCAGAATCACATAGTTCTATGGCGAGTGAGGCTCGATTTCGTGCAAGAGTTCATCGCCTCGAGTCGCAACTCTTAATGGAGAAAGATGCCCACGGTGGAAATGGAAAGTGAGGATAGGGTGTCCGGTTTTTCCCGATAAGCGATCCGGAGCAGAATCTGGAGAAAACAGCCCCGGTGCTGCCAATGGACTGGCCGCTTCTGCGGCTAGTCCATTGGCCCCGCGTTGAGCTTCCTGAGTGTGCGCGAAGGTTCCATGCGGTGCAGACGCCGCGGATCAGGATCGGAGGAGCCCTGTGAGCAGACTCAAGCTGCGTTAGGCGACTAAGGGGGCACTAGATTCGATTGTTCTCCGGAACCATCCAGGAGAAGGAGGACTGGTATGGTGGTAGCAGGAAGGATTGACACAAGATCGGCATAGGTGCTAAAAATAACGAAAATTTACCAGGGAAACAAAGGCGTTTCCCGTCGCGATTGAAATAGCCACCGCATGGACAAAGGCGTCCTCCGGCCCGCAAGGCCAGAGGGCGTTTTTTTTTGCCATGTGACGGTTGTGGAAGTATGCACAACGGCGTGCGTGACGACGATGATGTCACGGAAGCATGGAAGCGACCTGTAGAATCATCATCATTACTTGAAAGAGGAGATCGTCATGTACGCTGAGAAATCGAAAGTGCTATTGCTGCCTATCAGCCTGTTCGCTGTGGTGCTGGCAAGCGGACCGACAGCCTGGGGAGAAGTTGCAACTCCGCCTGCACCGGCTCCTGCCGCAACGCCAACGCTGCAGGAACGCGTTGAAGCACTGGAGAAAAAGTCGGATGCACCTTCTATCTGGAAAACTCTGGGGTTTAAGGCCTCGGGATTCCTGGACGTCGCCTACACGCACAATTTTAACAACCCCAGCACGAATCTCAATCAACTGCACATTTTCGATACGAACGCCAGTTCATTCATGCCGCATCTGGCTCAAGTCATGTTGGAGCGGCCGGCCGACGCGAGCGGCAGCGCGTTAGAGCGGGCCGGTTTTCGCGCACGACTCAACTTCGGGCTCGATGCCCGGGTGACGCGGGCGCGGACGAACTATCAACCCGGCGTGGCCAGTGACGAAATGGATTTTCAGGAGCTGTATGCCGAGTACATTCTCCCGGTCGGCAACGGTCTCAAGGTGCAATTCGGCAAGATGAATACACTGATCGGCTATGAAGTCATCAACAGCTTTGAGAACCCGAACTTTTCCCGCACGTTCATGTTCGGGTTGGGCCAGGCCTTCACCACGACCGGTCTTCGACTGAGTTATACGTTCAATCCCATGGTCACGGCCACGGTCGGGGTGGTTAACGGGTGGGATAACGTGGACGATAACAACAAGGGTAAGACGTTTGAATGGCTGGTTGCCTTGACGCCGCATGAACGATTCGGGGCGAGTTTCTATGGGTCGGTAGGGCCGGAACAATCCAATACGGTGGGTGGAGTAGTTGCCGGGGGAGTGGGCGCGAATGCCAGTGCGATCAGAACAGTTGTCGGCTCGATCTTGACGTTTAAGGCGACGAGTCAGGACACGATCATTCTAGAGCCCTACTATGCAAATGAGGCGAATGCCAATTTCGTTGCCGGAAAAGCCGGGAAGAATGCCCGCTGGAACGGGTTGGGCGCGTATCTGATTCACGACTTCGATGACCAATGGAGCGCACGGATCCGGGGCGAGATCTTTGAGGACGCGGGTGGCGCCAGGACCTGTACGGGTGCCGTGGCAGGCACTGTGGGAAACTTCACCGGAGTTCCCGGTGGCTGGAATACGTGCGCCGGCAATCCTGCGGGAGGTGTGGCCCAAACGCTCTGGGAGACGACCTACACACTCCAATACAAGGCGACCCCCAACCTCATTACTAGGGCGGAGTTCAGGTATGACAAGTCCAACAAGAATGTGTTCCTGAACGGAAACGATCCGTCCAACAATCAAGAAACCCTGTCGTTTCAAGTCGTCTATCTGTTCTAAGCAGGGGAGGAATTGAAGCAATGACAACACAGATCAGCAGTATAAGGACGATGCTATCGGTTCTAGCCTGCCTGGCCTTCTTGCTGGCAGGAGAGGTGGCGCTGTATGCGCAAGAGGCAGGCGCACCGGCATCGGCGGCGCCGGTTGCAGCTGCGCCCGAAGCTCCGGCAGCGGTCCCGGCCGCGCCGAAGATCGACACCGGGGATACCACGTGGGTGCTGGTTTCGACCGCCCTGGTGCTGGCCATGACGGCGCCTGGATTGGCCTTATTTTATGGCGGGATGGTCCGGGGGAAAAATGCCTTGGGTACGATTATGCAGAGCTTCATTATTCTCTGCCTGATCAGTGTCCAGTGGATGCTCTGGGGCTATTCGCTCGCGTTTGGTCCTGACAAGGGGCATGTCATCGGAGGACTCGAATGGCTGGGCCTGAACGGTGTGGGGCTTGAGCCCAATGCCGATTATGCGGCCACCATTCCGCACCAGGCGTTCATGATCTTTCAGATGATGTTCGCCGTTATCACGCCTGCGCTCATTACCGGTGCGTTCGCAGAGCGGATGAAGTTCAGCAGCTTTCTCGTCTTTACACTGCTCTGGTCGACGCTCATCTATGATCCGCTGGCCCATTGGGTGTGGGCGGTCGGCGGCTGGGTGCGAAACATGGGAGCGTTGGACTTTGCCGGTGGCACGGTCGTTCATATCAGTTCCGGTGCGTCTGCCCTGGCCTGCGCCATCGTCTTACGGAAGCGCCTGGGGTATGGCAAGGAGCATATGGTGCCGCACAACCTGCCTATGACGGTGTTAGGAGCGTCACTGCTCTGGTTCGGGTGGTTCGGCTTCAATGCCGGCAGTGCGGTGGCCTCAGGGGCGTTGGCGACCAGCGCATTTGTGGTGACACACATCGCGACCGCCGCGGCGGGGCTTGCGTGGATGGCCGTGGAATGGAGTTATCGTGGCAAACCTACAGTACTTGGCGCGGCGAGCGGTGCTGTGGCAGGATTGGTCGCCATTACGCCGGCGTCCGGGTTTGTTGGTCCTATGCCGGCAGTGATCATCGGATTGGTTGCAGGCGGGCTGTGCTATTTGGCTGTGCTCTGGAAGGCCAAGTGCGGGTACGATGATGCACTCGATGTAGTCGGGATCCACGGAGTCGGAGGCATCTGGGGCGCACTGGCAACCGGGCTCTTTGCCTCGAAGGCCATCAACGCCGCGGGGGCAGACGGATTGTTCTATGGCAATCCGGCGCAGTTCGGCATTCAGGCCATGACCGTGTTGATTTCGGTGGGGTTTGCGTTCGTGGGGACCTTCGTGATTCTGAAGCTTGTCGGAACCATGATGCCCTTGTGTGTGAAAGAAGAGGAAGAGCGAATGGGCTTGGATCTCAGTCAGCACGATGAGCGGGCCTATTCGTGATGCGTTGAGCGACCGGAGAGAAGGAGGGAGCAGGTGACTGACCCGAACAATGAGCGTGACTGTACACACCGGCATGGGGGGTGCCACGGGATGGCCGCGCTGACCATTGCGGCCGTGATGTTGGGTGCCTTGGTATTGAGTGCCGGGTCAGTAGTCATCGCCCAGGACACATCGGCAATCGCCGGTGGAGCCGCCCCTGTGCTGAAAGTCGATACGGGAGACACGGCTTGGGTGCTCATGTCCTCCGCGCTGGTCTTGGCGATGACGATGCCGGGATTGGCGTTATTCTATGGGGGGTTGGTCCGGAGTAAGAATATTTTGGGCACGATTATGCACAGCCTGATTATTCTGTGCCTGGTCAGCCTCATCTGGATTTTCTTCGGTTACAGCTTGGCCTTCGGTCCGGACAAGGGAGGCATAATTGGAGGGTTGGACTGGATCGGACTCAGCGGTGTCGGAAGCGACCCGCATCCGGTGTATGGGCCGACGATTCCGCATCAAGTGTTCATGCTGTTCCAATTGATGTTTGCCGCCATCACTCCGGCGCTGATTACGGGCGCCTTCGCAGAACGCATGCGGTTTTCAGCGTTGCTGCTGTTTGCGGCGCTCTGGTCGGTGGTGATTTACGCGCCGGTCGCCCACTGGATTTGGGGCGGGGGCTGGCTGGGCAAGATGGGTGCGCTGGATTTTGCCGGAGGGGCTGTGGTGCACATCAGCTCCGGTGTCAGCGCGTTGGTCTGTGCCATCGTACTCGGAAAACGGAAGGGGTACGGGACGGACTACATGGCGCCCCATAACCTCCCCTTTACGCTGTTGGGAACCGGCCTCTTATGGTTCGGCTGGTTCGGCTTCAATGCCGGCAGCGCATTGGGCGCCAATGGATTGGCCGGCAGTGCGTTTCTGGCCACGCATGCAGCGGGTGCGACCGGCGCGCTCGTGTGGATGTGTACGGAGTGGATGCATCGGGGTAAGCCGACCGTCCTGGGTGTCGCGAGTGGAGCCGTGGCTGGGTTGGCGACGGTGACGCCGGGCGCCGGGTATGTCGGACCGATGTCGGCGATCGCAATCGGTGCATTTGCAGGGGTTTTGTGCTATTTCGCCGTTGTTTGGAAAGGGAGGATGGGCTATGATGACTCCCTTGATGTCGTGGGAATCCACGGCGTCGGCGGTGTGTTTGGCATCCTGGCGACGGGGCTTTTCGCCTCCAAGGCCGTCAATGCGGCCGGTGCGGACGGGTTGCTCTACGGTAACCCGGCTCAGTTCGGCATTCAGGCGCTGATGGTGGCCGCCGTCGCGGCTTTTTCCGTCGTCGGCACTTGGTTGATTCTGAAAGTGGTGGATGCGAGCGTAGGGTTGCGGGTCTCCCCAGAGGACGAATCAACAGGGTTGGACTTGAGTCAACACGATGAGCGCGCCTATTCATAAAGGCTGATGACACTATTGACTACATGATCATGCCGGAGCTTAGGGTGGCGGCGTCGAAAGCGGGCCGTCGACTCGCAAGACTGTCGGTGAGGAGGCTGAACCATGAAAATGATTGAGGCGATTGTCAAGCCGTTCAAGTTGGATGAAGTGAAGGATGCTTTGCTGGAAATCGGTGTGCAAGGCATGACGGTGACAGAAGTAAAGGGGTTCGGCCGTCAGAAAGGCCACAAGGAAACCTATCGCGGCCAGGAATACACGATAGAATTTGTGCCAAAAGTAAAAATCGAAGTCGCTGTGCAGGATAGCCAGGTCCAGCGGGTGCTCGATACGATTACACGCACCGCCAAGACCGGAAGTATTGGGGACGGAAAGATTTTCGTCCGCGATCTGGCGATGGCTATCCGGATCAGAACCGGAGAAACCGGGGATACCGCGCTGTGAATTCCAGTTCCGACCAACAGGCGGGAACATTGTCAGGCACCGACGGCGTGGCCGTCGGTGCCATATTGGCGGAGCAGCGTCGGACAATCGCGCAGCGCCTGCTGGAGGGGGCATCGGGCGGGGACATTGTCATCGCACAAACCGATCTCGTCGATGCCCTGATTGTCGGACGGTATCGCAATGCCGCGCGTCAGGGTAGCGAGGCCATGATGACGGCGGGCTTTCAGCACTGTTGCCTGGTGGCAATTGGTGGGTATGGACGCCGGGAACTCTCGCCCTATTCGGACATCGATTTGATGGTGCTGTTCCGTCCTGAGGCGCAGAAGATCGTCCCGGATTTCGTGCGGCAGGTGCTGC
>CAZXNN010000025.1:0-18572 GCA_964641915.1 uncultured Nitrospira sp.
AAATCCCTGAAGGGTGAAGCGTGAAACGTGAAGCGGCGTTCTCAGTCCCGGATGGGCGTGGAGCGAGTACGAGAGGAGCTTCACGGCCGACGATCACTTCTTCGCCTCCTTCGAACGTTCCTCGTGGGGCAGGAAGCTTTCCAGTTTTTCCTGAAGCAACCGGGGATTCTCGCCTTGGGCCAGGCCGACCAACCCCATGATGATGATGTTGCGTGCCCCGGACTCTTCCTTTAGCTTCATCTTGATCTTATTGGCGAAGGGCAGAAAAAAGAGGTTGGCGAGGCCGACGCCGTACACTGTGGCGACAAAGGCCACCGCAATACCACCGCCAAGCTTGGAGGGGTCCGCCAAATTTTCCATTACGTGGATCAGTCCTAACACCGCGCCCAAGATGCCGACGGTCGGCGCGTAGCCCCCGGCGGCTTCCCATACCTTGGCCGCCTTGACGCCGGCCTCCTCGTGATGCTCGACTTCGATTTCAAGGATTTCGTGCACGGCTTTCGGGTCGGTCCCGTCCACGATGAGCTGTACCCCTTTTTTGAAGAACGGATCCTTGATGTCCTTCAGTTTGCCTTCGAGCGCCAGCAATCCCTGTTTACGCGACACGGTGGCCAGGTCGAGAATCAGCTTGATCGTGCCTTTGGTATCGATAGGGGTGTTGCCGAACACCATGCCGAGCGATCCGAGGGACTTGATGACGACCGACAACGGATTTTGCACGCAGCAGGCGCCGATCGTGCCCCCGGCCACGATGATGAAGGCCGTGAGCTGCATGATGGAGCTGAGGTGGCCGCCTTCCAACGCCTGCCCGCCGACGATCGATCCGATCGAGAGCACAATTCCGACTATTGTCGCAATATCCACGAGTTATTCTTTCCTGAAAATGCAAGTGTATGGGCGACATCCATCATGCGACGGATCAGGCCTACTTTAGGGCTATTGCACCGCGAAATCCGCCTCTGTTACGGTGCGCTACCCAACCAGAGGAGCCCGCATGGATTCGTCGGATAGTTTGATGCTCGATGCCAAGCAAGCCATCCTGGAGGAACAGCATCGCCGCTTTCAGGCCCTCCAGAAGGAGGGCAAGTGGACGGAAGCGATGCAACAGTTCCAGACCACGATGCATTGCGCCTCGGATCTGCTGAAGGATTCGCTGACCCTGCTCGAACGGGTGCTTGAGACGCATCGCCAGCCCCCTCCGGAGAATCCTCAGAGCGGTCCCCTCGCATAGGCCTACTGTGTGGCGGCCTCCAGAGCGGCCTGGTCGCTCGGCAGCAGCAGCCGGTTCAGGTCCAGCACGATCAGCAGCCGGTCATCGATCCGTCCGACCCCTTGGGTGAACTCGGCGCCGGCCGAATTGCCGACGGACGGCGGCGGCTCGATCATTATTTTCGGGATCCGTATGACTTCCACCACTTCATCGACGATCAGCCCGACCATCCGCTGACGGACCAGCACCACCATGATGCGCGAATCATCGGTTCGGTCCGACGTGGGCAATCCGAACCGCCGGCGGAGATCCAGCACGGGGATGATCCGCCCGCGGAGATTGATGACCCCTTCGACGAAGTACGGTGCCTTCGGCACGCGCGTGACTTCCACCATCCGGTTGATTTCCTGCACGCTCAGCACATCGAGCGCGAATTCTTCGTGGGCGATCCGGCAGGTGACGAACTGGACCAAATCATCCCCGCCTTTGCCGGTCCCGCTGGGCCCGGCTCCTTGTTGAACCAGGCCCGGTATTTTCTCTTCGACGATCATCGGCGTCCCCTTTCCTGGCTTACATCTAGAGTTTGAAGGATCCGACAATGGCCTGCAGTTCGGTGGCCAATTGGCTCAGGTCATGGCTGGCCTTGGCCGACTCGCTGGCGCCGGAGGCCGATTCCTTGGTGACCTTCGCCACGTTTTCGATGTCGTTGGCGATCTGCTGCGTGGCGACCGATTGTTCCTCGGAAGCCACGGCGATCTGCCGGATCATGTCGGCGCTCTCGGAGACCATCTCGACGATGCGGGAAAGCGCTTCGCCGGTGCGGTTCACGAGGTCCACGCCGCTGGTGACCTTCACGGTTCCCTGCTGCATGGACTCGACGGCGCCGCGGGTATCGGTCTGGATCTGGCGGATCATGTCGCCAATTTCCTTTGTGGCTTTGGTCGTGCGTTCGGCCAGTTTGCGGACTTCGTCGGCGACGACGGCAAATCCCCGTCCCTGCTCGCCGGCGCGGGCGGCTTCGATGGCTGCGTTCAACGCCAGCAAATTCGTCTGGTCGGCGATGTCTTCGATGACCCGAACGATTTCGCCGATCTGATCGGACGATTTCCCCAGTTCCGCAATGATTGTGGCCGAGCTGGACACCGCGTCGGAGAGCTGCTGCATCCCCGAGATCGTGTCGGAGACCACCGAGCCGCCGTCTTTGGCGGTCTTGACGGTTTCCTGGGCCAGGCTGGCGGCTTTGCCGGAGTTCTGGGCCACCTGGCTGACTGTGGCGTTCATCTCTTCGACCGCGGCGGCGGTATGTGATGCGCGGGAGGTCAGGCCGTCCGTGCCTTTGGAGATTTCTTCCGCCGTGGCCGACAACTCCACGGAGGCGGAGGCCACCTTATCCGTAACATGGGCCACCTTGCCGATCATGCCCTGCAATTTTTCGATAAACTCGTTGAGTAATCCTCCCAACTGGGCTAGTTCGTCCGTGCCCTGCACTGGCAGGCGAGCAGCCAGGTTTCCTTTTCCTTCAGCCAGATCTTTACAAACGGTGATCATTTCAGCGAGTGATCGGTGCTGCAATGACCGGAAGAAGAGGCTGACCATGATGACGGATCCCATTATGACTACAGCCAGGAACAACAGGCCGTCCGTTCGCTCACTGATCATGGCGGCCCCGTGCTTCTCGACTTCCGCGGCACGATTATTCGAATGATTGACAACTTCTTCGATGGCTGAATGGTGCGCGCTAAACACCGGGGTCAACGCGGAGTCAATGATGCTTTGAGCCTTCAGGCGATCTCCCGCCATAAGTGCAGGGATGAATTGCGCCTCGATGGCGGTCAGAAATGTCAGGCCTGTGGGAATCGCGCGAGCCAGAAGAGCGTCCCGCATTTCACTGTCAGGGAGCGACGCCTTCCAATAGGAAGCCCGTGACTCAAACTCCTTGCGTGCGTCGGCTATTTGTTGGATCAGACGCTTCAGCGATTCAGAGTTTCGCTCGTTCACCATCTGGTGCACGGTCAGAAAGGTCCCTCGTAGATACAAAGGAGGGGGGAGAGTATCGGCCAACAAGTCCTTAGCCTGGATGATTTCTCCATAAAGAGGGCCGTTGACTTTGAGCTTCTGCAATGTCCAATAGGCGAGGGCTCCAAAAGCCAGAAATCCGGCTGCGAAGAGGGCGATCAAGAAATACAGCCTGCCGCTTATGGATAAGTGTCTGAGCCTGGACATTGTCCCTCCAAGGTATAGTGAAGACGAGCCGTTGCGTATTTCCTGGCTCACATCTAGAGTTTGAAGGATCCGACAATGGCCTGCAGTTCGGTGGCCAATTGGCTCAGGTCATGGCTGGCCTTGGCCGACTCGCTGGCGCCGGAGGCCGATTCCTTGGTGACCTTCGCCACGTTTTCGATGTCGTTGGCGATCTGCTGCGTGGCGACCGATTGTTCCTCGGAAGCCACGGCGATCTGCCGGATCATGTCGGCGCTCTCGGAGACCATCTCGACGATGCGGGAAAGCGCTTCGCCGGTGCGGTTCACGAGGTCCACGCCGCTGGTGACCTTCACGGTTCCCTGCTGCATGGACTCGACGGCGCCGCGGGTATCGGTCTGGATCTGGCGGATCATGTCGCCAATTTCCTTTGTGGCTTTGGTCGTGCGTTCGGCCAGTTTGCGGACTTCGTCGGCGACGACGGCAAATCCCCGTCCCTGCTCGCCGGCGCGGGCGGCTTCGATGGCTGCGTTCAACGCCAGCAAATTCGTCTGGTCGGCGATGTCTTCGATGACCCGAACGATTTCGCCGATCTGATCGGACGATTTCCCCAGTTCCGCAATGATTGTGGCCGAGCTGGACACCGCGTCGGAGAGCTGCTGCATCCCCGAGATCGTGTCGGAGACCACCGAGCCGCCGTCTTTGGCGGTCTTGACGGTTTCCTGGGCCAGGCTGGCGGCTTTGCCGGAGTTCTGGGCCACCTGGCTGACTGTGGCGTTCATCTCTTCGACCGCGGCGGCGGTATGTGATGCGCGGGAGGTCAGGCCGTCCGTGCCTTTGGAGATTTCTTCCGCCGTGGCCGACAACTCCACGGAGGCGGAGGCCACCTTATCCGTAACATGGGCCACTTTGCCGATCATGCCCTGCAATTTTTCGATGAACTCGTTGAAATATCCGCCGAGTGTGGCGATTTCATCTGTTCCATGTACCGGGACGCGCTTCGTGAGGTCGCCTTCGCCCTGGGCGATGTCTTTTGAGATCGCTGCCATCTCATGAATGGGGTTCAATACGAGTGAGCGGAGCAGTGCATAGGTCAGCGCGGCAATCAAGAAGACCATCCCGGCCATCAGGCCCAATGTATTCATCATGGCCTTATCGGCGTTGTCTTTTGCAATCGTCATGCGGCTGTTGATGATGAGTGCCCCCAGAGTATCTCCGACCTGCTTGTCCGAGTGGCAAGAGATGCACGCAGCCGATATAGCCTTGTCAGGGACGGCCCGGCGGTACGTCAGCGTTCCGTTCATGTCTTCGCGGCGGCTGAAGCTGTCGGCTCCGGACGCGAGGACCTTAAGCGCCTCCGTTTCAAAATTGTCCTTGGGGAGATTGGACGAGTTGATAGGTGTTTGCGAGACATAGCGGAAATTCATCGTCCCGCTTTTCATCAATTCTTCGCCGATTTCCCGTGCCGCCGTCGCGGGAAATGGAATGGCATCGGGATTGTTGGCGTGGTCTTTGGCGGTTATGATTTCACTGCCCGCTTTGCTCTTTTTGATTTTTGCGACGTAATTGGTGGCGATATAGCCGCGGGATGTTTGCACCACCGCCTCGATCTGCTTGAGGCGCTGGCTTAGCAGTTCGTCAAGATTGGCCTCAGCCTGTTTGCTCAGAATGAGATAGCCGCCAGCCATGACGACGGCAGCGGCCAAACCGATCGCCATGACAAATTTCGGACCGATATTCATACTCTTGAGTAACGCGTTCATAGATCCTCCTGCCTGCTGCATGTGAATGAAATGAGAGTGTGCCCAGTTATGTCCTTCCCGCTTGTATTCTGCCGAACCGCCTGGTCATCATCGTGCCGATGAGGTAGGAGTGGTCACTCCCTTATCGGCATCCGTCGCGAGATCCTGTACTGCTCATCGGTCGTCACAGCACCCCGCTTACACCATGTTCAAGAGTTCTCCGACGATATGCGGCAACGGCACGACTTTATCCGCACAGCCCGCATCTACGACGGCTTTTGGCATGCCGTAGACGATGCAGGTCTGTTCATCCTGGACGATCGTCCGTCCTTTCGACGCCTTGATGGCTTTCATGCCTTCGAGGCCGTCATGACCCATGCCGGTGAGTATGATGCCGATGCCGCGTTCCCCGTAGAGCGATGCCACGGACTGCAACATGATGTCGGCAGCCGGGGCATGAAGATGTTTCTCATAGTTCGGGCTGAGGGAGACGATGTTGGTCGCGATGGTCTTCTTTTTGACGCGTAACTGCAGGCCGCCAGGCGCGATATACACGACTCCGGCCCGCACGTCCTCACCGTCTACTGCCTCTTTTACTTCGAGCGGACAGATATGATTCATGCGGTCGGCAAACGGTTTGGTAAACGTCTTCGGCATGTGCTGGACGATGATGATGGCAGCCGGGAAATCGGCCGGAATGTGAGGCAGGACCTCCATCAAGGCCTGCGGACCGCCGGTGGAGCATCCGATGGCGACAATGCGATTGCCGCGCGTGACACTCACAGAGTGGGCGGACAAAGCGCCACCGGCCGGCTTGACGATCGGGGCCATCGGCCCGCTGGATCGGCGGACCGCGAGCTTTCCGGTCGCCTGGCTGGCACCCAAGATTTTGGCGATCAGTTCCTGCTGAATCTCGACGATTTTGGTGGCGACCCCGTCCAATTGTTTTGGGATGAAGTCGATGGCCCCGTACTCCATGGCTTTCAGGGTATCGGCGGCCCCTTCCGTCGTCAGGGAACTCACCATGACGATCGGGACTGGATATTCAGCCATGATGCGGCGTACCGCCTCGATGCCGTTCATGCCGGGCATCTCGACGTCCATGGTGACGACATCCGGCTTCAAGGCCTTCACCTGCTGAAGCGCTTCCTCGCCGTTCCGAGCCGTGCCGGCGATCACAATCCGGTGATCGCTGGTCAGCATGGTCGATAGACTCTTCCTCATAAAGGTCGAATCATCGACGACTAGCACTTGGATGGGTCTTGCCATACCGTTCAGCCTCGCCGTGGTCGCAATATCAAGACGAATTCGCCTCTGCTAAAGAATGAAGCGCGTTACCTTGCTGGCGAACTCCTTCGGGTCGAATTTCGTAATGTAATCGGTGGCGCCGACCTGTGCCCCTTTTTCCTGATTGCAACTTCCCGTCAAGGATGAGTGGAGTACGACGGGAATATGGGCTAGTCTCGGGTCAGACCGAATCTGTTTGGTCAAAGTAAAGCCGTCCATGTCGGGCATTTCAATATCGCTGAGAATCAGCTGGATGCGATCAACCTGAGGTTCCCCCCGTTTCATGGCATCTTCGGCGAGCTCTTCAAGGTATTCCCACGCCTCTTTGCCGGTAGTGGTCTGAATGTACGCGATACCCAGCTTTTCGAGCGCCTTCCGAATCTGTGTTCTGGCAACGGATGAATCATCGGCGAAGAGGACACACTTCGCTTTCAATTCCGGTTGCGTTTCGAGGCCTGCGTACACCTCTTCATCCGGTCTCGGGCAGATATCGCTTAAGACTTTCTCGACGTCGAGAATCAACACCATGCGGCTATCGTCGAGCATCGTGACGGCGGTGACGGCCCCCTTGTTGTTTTCACGAACCAGTGCCGGCGGTGTCTTAATCTTGGACCAGGACGTACGGATAATCCGGTCCACCGCCGCGACATGGAAGGCCTGCAAACTTGCATTGTATTCGGTGATGATCAGGATACCGTTCTCCTTGGATTCCGGTTTCGTGAGATCCACATCCTGCTCACCCAGTCCGAGGGAGCGCCGCAAGGCAATGACCGGCACCATCGTGCCTCGGATATTGGCCATGCCCAGCACCCGGGTGTCGGCTTCCGGCACTCTGGTCAGGGGCGGTAATTTCATCACCTCCCGGACTTTAAAGACGTTGATGCCGAAGACCTCTCCGGTACCCAAATGGAACAAGAGGAGTTCCATCTGATTGGCTCCGGCCAATCTCGTGCGCGCATCGATTTCATTAATCAGCGTAGACATCGGCCAACTCCTTTTCGACGCATGTGGGGTCTGAGCCCCTTCTTCGCGCTTCGCGTGTGACCCGACTCCGTTAGGCCACCATTGCGGAGGCGTGCCAGGCCTGGGCGTTTTCCACGAGCTCTGAAATATCGAGAATCAAGACCACCTTTCCCTCGCCGGTAATCGTGGCGCCGGAAATGCCCTTGATGCTGTCCAGGTATTCCCAAATGGACTTGATGACCACTTCTTCCTGCGACCGCAATTCGTCGACGACGACGCCGATGCGGCGGTCCCCCAGTGCTGCGACCACGACGTAGAACCGGTCCCGTTCCTTGTCTGTCGGAATTTCGAACTCTTTTGCCAGACGCAACAGCGGGAGAACGCGGTCGCGAAGGTGCAAGACCTCCCGCCCATTGATCGTCTTGATTTCCGATTTGGAAATGCGCACCGCTTCGATGACGGAACTCAAGGGGATGGCAAAGGTGGCCCGTTCAACTTCGACCATGAGCGCCTGGATGATGGCAATCGTGAGCGGCAGCTTGATCGTAATGAGACTGCCCTTGCCTTCTTCGGATTCGATTTCCACCGTGCCGTTCATCTTCCGGATGTTCGTGCGCACGACATCCATGCCGACGCCGCGGCCCGACACATCCGTCACTTTCTCGGCCGTGCTGAAGCCCGGCAGGAAGATTAGATTGACCACTTCACGGGGCTCCATGCCCGCCAACTCCGCTTCACTCACGAGGCCTTTCTGTAAAGCTTTGGCTTTGATCTTGCTGAGGGCGATGCCTTTGCCGTCATCCTGGATGCGGATGACGATGCTGTTGCCTTCCTGGCTGGCGGCAATGCGCAGCAGGCCTTCGCTGGGTTTTCTGGCCGCATGCCGCTCCGTGGGCATTTCGATGCCGTGATCGATGGCATTCCGCACGAGGTGGACCAGCGGATCGCCGATCTCGTCGGCCACGGACTTATCGAGTTCCGTCTCTTCTCCGTGGGTTTCCAACCTGACCTGCTTGCCGAGCTTCGATGACAAGTCCCGGACCATGCGGGGCAATTTAGCCATGACCTTCTTGATCGGGAGCATGCGGGTTTTCATGACGGCGAGTTGCAGGTCTGTCGTCACGAGGTTCAGCTGTGTGAGGGTTTCGCTGAGCGCGCGAACCTGGGGATCCGTCTCATGCGTCTGCTCAAGCAGTCCGCCGATTTTGATGAGACGATTGCGTCCGAGCACTAGTTCGCCGACAAGATTCATGACGGAGTCGAGTCGTCTGGTTTCCACGCGAATCGTGGCATCCTCTTCGGGTTTCGGTGCACGCTCTTGTTTTTGCAAGGCTTGATCGAGCGCTTTCTCAGAGATAGCCTTCGCCTGAATGAGCAATTCTCCGAGCGGCTGTTTCGGATCCGGCTGCTTGGATTGCTCCGTCAAGGCATCAAAGACCTGCTCCTTGGTCGCCAGCCCTTCATTGACCAGAATTTCTCCTAAGTGGGGTGGTGGCGGAGCGGCGGGCTGGATCGGCTCCGTCGCTACGGCTGCGGGCTTCGGTGCGGGCTCCGCCCCGATGAACTTGCCGGCGAGAATGTCATCGAGCTTCTGAGACATCGCCTCGACGGGAATTTTCACGTCGGTCCCGGACGACCGAATCTCGGTCATGATGAGCTTAACGGTGTCGACGGTTTCCAGAATCACCGTGATGATTTCCGGCACGACCGCCATTTCTCCTTGCCGGAGTTTATTCAGAATGCTTTCGGCCCGATGGGTGACATCGACGAGATGATTGAATCCCAAGAAACCGGCCGAGCCTTTCATGCTATGCATGGCTCGAAAGATCTCGTTCAGCAAGTCCTTGTTGTCCGGTTGAGTTTCCAACTCGACGAACTTCTGATCGAGGCCGTCGATCATCTCCGTCGTTTCAGTCAGAAAGTCGTTGAGTATTTCCTGTGTCTCATCGTCCATGGCACCCTCCGGTGAAATACTGTGATGCGTGATGGGTGATCAGTGAGCGGGATGATCCGATCCGGAGGCCACACGGTGTCCACTCATCACCCGTCACTCTTCACTCAGCTAATTGAATCCGAACTGTTTCAAAATCTCGTCAGCCACATCCTGGTTCATCGACGTGCTCTTGGACGCTTCCAGCTGCTTCAACATTTCCGACGCTTTCCCGGCTTCTTCTTTGCCGGCTCCTTTCGTGTAGGGGCCGAATACGACGACCAGTTCGAGCAGCTTGTGCTCGACTTCCTCGACGATGGTCACGAGCTTGTTGACTCGTTGCGCCACAAGGTCTTGGAACGACAAGGCCGTGATGATATCGATGAGCGGCTTATCGTCTTTCTTTAACGCAGCCCGGATGGAGGCTAGCGCGGCAGCCTCATCTCCTGTCAGGTGTTGGGCGAGTGCGTCCATTTGTGCAAAGACCCGCTTGCGATTGTCCTCGACGGTTTCGACCAATTGCATGACCTTATGCGTGCCGTCTTCCGTCAGCTTCCGCAAATCACGCAGATGCGTGGTCGCATCGGGGAGCTGTTCGGTGGTGGCGCTCATCGGGGCACTGAATTGAGAAATGGTCTTGATGGTCTTGTCGATGAACCGGGTCAGCTCGCCGAGCTTCTCATAGAGCGCGGTATCGGGATTCTCGGCGTCGATGTCGTCGTCCAGGCTCTTTCCGGGCGCACTGGCGTTCACGTTCTGTCGTGAAATCATGAGTCGGGTCCTTCCTGGCTATTTGAAGATCTTATTGATCTTCTCCTGCATGGTTTCCGCGGTGAACGGCTTGACGACGTAGTTGTTCACGCCCGCCTGGATGGCTTCGATGAGGTTCTCTTTCTGTGCTTCGGCAGTCACCATCAACACTGGAATGTGTTTGAGTTTCTCGTCAGCCCGGATCGCGCGGAGCATTTCGATGCCCGGCATGACCGGCATGTTCCAGTCGGAGACGACAAACCCGAAGGTGTCGGCGCGGAGTTTCTGTAGGGCCTCCTGGCCGTTCTCCGCTTCTTCCATGTTGGCAAAGCCCAGCTGCTTGAGAATGTTCTTCACAATGCGTCGCATCGTGGACATGTCATCGACGACGAGAATCTTCATGTTGAGATCTGCTGGCATGGGTCCTCCTCTGGTGGCTTACAGTTTCTGGTACACGACCGACCGGCCGACATGTTGCGACCGGAATACCTCGCTCATTTTGGTCAGAGACTCCGAAAAGCCGATGATGAGATAGCCGTTAGGCTTCAAGGCGCCGGCCAGATCTGTTGCGATCTGATGCTTGGCTTTCTCGTCGAAATAGATGAGGCAATTCCGGCAAAACACGATGTCGATGCCTCGAATGAGTTTGAGTCGAGGGCGGTCGTAGAGGTTTAGATTCATGAACTTCACCCGGCTTTTGATCGTCGAGGAGATCGCAAAGTGTTCGCCTTGGGCATTAAAATGTCTGGTCTTCAGGTGCGGCGGAACGTGGCGCAACGCGTGCGCGGTATAGACGCCGGCTTTGGCCAGTTTTAGGATCGGTTCGCTGATATCGGTCCCGAGAATTTCGCTGTTCCAGTTCACCAGAGGCGCGTAGTCCGACAACATGAGTGCCAGGGTGTACGGCTCGTCTCCCGAGGAACAGGCAGCGCTCCAGATCCGTATCTGGCGGGACGCCTTGTTGGCTTCCATGACGGCTGGGATGACGGTCTTGATGAAGGAGTCGAGCTGCGGTTGATCCCGATAGAAATAGGTCTCGTTCGTCGTGATCAGGCCATAGAGGGACACCAGCTCCCGGTCGCGATAGGTGTCAAAGCGGAGATAATTGACATAGTCGGCATAGGTTGCGAGTTTGTGTTCCTTGAGACGGGAAGCCAGGCGGCTTTCCAGGAGATACTTCTGATTCTCTTGAAAGGTGATGCCCGTCTGCTCGTAGATAAAATCTCGGAGCAGCTTGAACGTCTCGGCATCCATGCCGCGTTTGGTCTGTTCTGCCTCTAGTTTTGTGACAGGACTGCCCATGAGACTCCCTTGCCCGCGTACAGGCCCGGACAACAACGTGACGCTCGTCTGCGCGTGACGCACCTCGAGTGTCGGTAGACTTCTCAGTCGATCATCAAGCCAGGGCGGTCTAGGCGGCTTGGGAGCGGCTGTGCATCCAGTCATGGATGTCGCGTCGGAGAAAGCGCCAATGCTTCCCGATCTTCGAGGCCGGCAATTCGCCGACACGCGCGAGTTTGTAGACGGTGGACTTGGGAACGCGGAGAAACCGCGCCACTTCCTGGACCGTCATGATCTCGCCATCCGTTGTGTTTGCCTGTGTCACGATTGATGCGGTCATAGGATTATTCATAGTGAGTGGGTTATCGGTGTGCTCGATACAAAACTTGAGAGGGGGCTGGCGACGGATCGCGCGAGGACGTGTGCGGTGATGTCGGCTGCTGCGGGTGAATCGTGCGTGTGCCCGGTTGCGCTTAGGTTTGATCCTGATTCAACCGATGAAGTACTCGATATTCACCGCTAACCGTCAGGAACTTTGCGCAATGGCCACGATCATCTCGATCGCGTCGGGAAAGGGCGGCGTCGGTAAGAGTGTGGTGTCGGCTAACCTCGCGCTCTTATTGGCCAAGGGCGGGCAACGGGTGGTGTTGGCCGACCTTGATGTGGGGGGAGCGGATAGCCACATTCTTTTTGGTCTCTTGAATCCGCCGCTCACGCTGACTGATTTTCTTAATCGCCGGGTGCCGACGCTTATCGAGATTGCCCAACCGCTCTCCGTCCATAAGAATCTTCGCATTATTCCGGGCACCGGCGACACGTTGGCCACGGCCAATATGTCCTACTCGAAGAAAAAGCGCCTCATCCGGAACTTTCAGGAGCTGGACACCGACATCATCGTCGCGGATATCGGCGCCGGGACCAGCTACCATGCCCTGGATTTCTTCCTTATGGCCGATCACCACGTCGCCGTGGCCACGCCGGACCCTACCTCGGTCTTGGACCTCTATCGCTTCATCAAACTGGCGGCCATCCGCCGCGTGCTGTCCTCGTTTCTCGCCCGTGACGCGATGGCGGAAGCACTGTCGGACCGGGACTTCTGCAGCGTCGAGGAAGTCTTGGATGTAGCGGGAAAGACGGATGAAGCGGGCCGTGGGATCGCCGAGACCTCGCTGCGCACCTTTCAACCGGCGCTGATCCTCAATCGGGTCGCCGGCCGCTCGCGGGTGAATGTGCTGCAGCTTCGGAAGCTCTTGAAGGAATATGTCGGCGGTGACCTGACGCTTCTGGGAGAAATTCCAGACGATCCTGCAATGGAACGGGCTGTGCGGAGTTATCTGCCGGTCACCGAGCTGGAGCCGGCGGCTCCGGCCGCGGTCGCGCTCGGACACATTGCCGATACCCTGCTACAACGGATTGCTGGGGCGCCAGCGAAAGCCGCTTAAACTGAATTGTGCGAATGCGTTCTCGTGTGGGGATTCGGGCGGTGCGGAACGAGCTGCGCACGGCCTTCGTTTAGCTTCCGGTATTCCGTCTGGCACGCAGCCGTTCGGCTTGTGTCTGAATGATGTGGCGGATGATGTCTTCTTGATGATCGGGAGAGAGATCGACGTACTGGGTGGCGATGAGGTAGCCGGGCGCCCCGGTCAACGGCGATGTACGAATGACTTTGGCGGTGGTGGTCACAGGGGTAAATGGGGGAAGAATCAGCTTCAGCGTCAACAGGTCCGATGATTGGAACGGCCGCGGTGAGACGAAACTGATCCCTCCCCCGCTGATATTCACCTCGGTCAGCCGTGCGATGGAGATGCTGTCCGGCTGAATATGCGCCATGCCGCGGAGCAGCACCTCCATCAACCAATCGACTTTCATGATCCACGGGAGAAACGGCGATGTCGCCAGCGTATCCCCGCTGCGCGCGAGTAGATCGGCGGTCGGTTTGCCGATGGCAGCGGCTATCATTTCATCGGTCAGCGGAGGCGTGCCCGGCTGGGGGGTGTCGGCCGATTCACTGGTCAGGCGATACTCCATCAGGAGGTGATCATCGACACGAATCCACTCCCGGCGTTCATCGACGGCAAGGGAAGATTCTCGAAGCGATTGTGTGTGATTCATCGTGGGCCTGACTCTTTCTTCCATCCGCTAGGCGGCGACGCAGAGCGTCGCCGCTTGAACCGGAGCCAATGGAGTCGGTGCGTGCACGACCACCCGATTACGCCCTTGTGCTTTCGCGTCGTATAATGCCGTATCGGCGGCGTTGACCCAATCTTCGACCGAAGCGATTGCCGGACTGCACACCTCGGCGATCCCGATGCTGGCGGTCACCCGAACGGTGCCATCCTCGACATCGAAAGCGTGGGCTTCAATGAGATTCCTCAGGCGTTCGGCCAGGGGTTGAGCCTGCTCAACCGAGGTGTGGGGCAGGACGATGGCAAACTCTTCTCCCCCATACCGTCCGACGGTATCGATATCCCGCACAGTATCCGTCATCAGTGAAGCCAGTTCTCTCAAGACGAGATCCCCGGCCCGGTGTCCCAAGCGGTCGTTCACGGTCTTAAAGTAGTCGAGGTCCAGGATCATCAGGCAGGCCGGTGCCCCGTAGCGGAGGCCTGCCTTCAACTCACGCATGAGAGGCTCATCAAGGGCCCGACGATTGAAGACGCCCGTCAGCGGATCCCGCAAAGCCATGTCTTGGAGATGCTGGTGAGCATCGGCATTCCGCAAGGTAAGCGAAAGGGACGTGCCGATGGTGGCCAGCAACTGCTGTTCGTCCTCTGTGAAGGCCGCCGATCCCGCTCGTTGAACGTGAAGTACTCCAATGGCGTGCGGTCCAATCGCCAACGGGATATCGTGCATGGCATGCGCGTCTGGCTGCGGGTGCGCAAGGATGGCGTCTTCGCTTCTGATCAGCGCTATGGGACGCGAGCCGACGAGGCGCAGCATGGTCGCTCCTGATGTAACCCGCTGCGGCGAGCGGCCGAGCCGTCCGAGAAGTTGTGTTGTGAGTGTCTGTTCCCGTTCATGATCGCCATCTTGCGACCATGTCCAGACATGTTCGGGATTGGTTCGGACTAAGCCGATCAGTTCCGCTCCGGTCAGTGCGGGAACCCCTGTAAAAAGGGCTTGAACGACATCCTCAGGCTTCAGGGATCTCGCCAGGGCTTGCGTCAGCTGATTGAGGCCGGCGAGGCGTTGATTGAATTGTTTGAGGATATCGCGCTCCCGGGCGAGGGACTGATTGGCGGCGGCCAGTTCTCCGGAGAGGTTCCGGACTTCCAGGAAGGTCTGGCGGTTGCGTAGCCCGCTGAGCAGGGAGTCGGCCAGGCGCGAGAGGGACCCGGGCCAATTCACATAGTCGAAGGCGCCTTGGCGGAGAAACTGCGCGACCATGTCCGGTTTCTGATTGCGTCCGACGAGAATGACGCACAGGTCGCTCTGTCGAGTTGCGACGGCTTCGAGAAAAGCCAGGGTGTCCGATACGCGCGCTCCCACTTGATATACGATGGCCTGGACGCTCGCGGTGCTGTCGGGATCGAGGGTGCAGTGTCGTTTGGTCACGGGCGTAAAAGCAAAGCCCTGCCGCGCGAGTTGAATCCAGCGCTTATCCCGATGGAATACATGGGTTCCGACGAGAAGAATGCGGGAAAGACCGTCATGCGGTTGTGTGCTCACCGGGTCCTCTTTGTGTTGTCGCGGTCATGTTCTGGATGTGAGCTGACTCTCTCATGCCGTTCACGTGCTTCCGCCGACACGGAGACACGGTCGGCCTGATTGTTCGCCGGCTCGGGAGACTTTTCAGATTGTGCAGGCTGGAGCGCACGTTGATAGGTCCGGACCAGGTTATGTATCTGATGGACAGCGATGCTCATGCTGCGTCTCCCGGGTGCGATTGGTTAGATAATGCGCTCAATCGTCCCTGAGTCCGAGGACGATGCGCCATTCCATCGGCGCAGTCCCTGTAGTCGTTGGCGGATCTTGGCGGAATCATCAAGCAGTGCTGCCACGCCCGCCTGGGCTACCGTGATCTGTTCTGCGATCGCACGATCCATGGTCAGCACATATGCCAAATGTTCAGGAGAGAGGGCTTCTTGAGAGAGAAGGTCTTCTCGCCGTTGATAGTACTCATCCACCCGATTCCATTCCCCTCGGGTTGCCGCCGTTGCCGCCGCCTCTGTGACAGCCACGATCGTGCAAAGATCCTTGTCGGAGCGAGGTTCCATGCGTCTAACGGGCCAACGCCAATGGGGCCTGTTGCTGGGTCGCGACCTCTTTCCAAGCTTCGCGCAACGTCGTGAGGCAGCGAGCAGGCCCATCGAGCCGGGAGCTCACATGTTTGGCGTTGGCTTCAACGAGTTCGCTCAACATGTAGTCATAGAGACGATGCAGCGACTTGGCGATGTCTCCGCCCTGCTCATAATCCAACACGCTGTCAAGTTCCCCCACGATCGAGATAGCCCTGCCAATGAATCGCGCTTTGTCCGGCAAGTTGTTGGTTTCAATGGCGCGCCGGGTCAATTCGATAGATTGAATGGCGGCATCATAGAGTAAGACGACAATTTGTACCCGTGACGAGGTCAGGATCTGGGTTTGCTGATACTGCTGGGCGTATTGTGCGACCATTGGCGTGTGTCCCCTACAACGTAATGAGTTCAGTTTCCACGAGTAGTATTGGATTGAATCGCGCTGCTTTGACTCTGGAGGCGTCTGAGGAGATTATCCAGCGCCGCGTATTGTGCCTTGAGACGATCTTCGTACTTGGTGACGGCATCTTCTTTTCTCAGGATATCGGCGGATAGGCTGGTGATCTGCTTCGTGATGCCGTTCTTTCGCAAGGACAATTGACCGGACGCAACGTTCGTCAACGAATCGACGGCCGTGTTGAGTAACTGGGCGACCCCTGCACTTCCGGTTTGATTGACAAACAACGTTCGGACATTGCTGTAACTCGCACTCAGTGCGGTATCAAGCTTCGCCTCATCGACCGTGATGGTGCCCTCTCGATCCGTCTTGAATCCCAGTGCCCCGACGGTATTGAGCGAGCCTGCCCCGGTGATAGAGGATGACAGCGCTGACCGAATCTGAGAGAGGACACCGCGCACGGTGGGCTCTCCGAAGAAATTGCCGCCTTTTTTCGTGGCTACATCGTAGGTGGTCCGCTCATTGATGTACTTGAGAACTTCGTTGTAGGCGGTCGCGAGCCCTTTTATATTGTCCTTCACTGCAGTGACATCACGGCTCACATTCACCTGAACGGTTGAAGTTCCAGTTGTCTCCAACAATGTGAGGGTGACGCCGGCAATGGCATCAGAAATGGCGTTTGTGCTCCGTGTTACGGTGACGGGGTTCAGCGCAGGGTCTCCGACGATGGCGATGGCATCCTGGGCGGCTTGCAGGGTATCGATGCCGCCGGTGCCACTGGCGTTCAAGAAATCAAGGGTGGTGTTGTCAGCCACAATGGTAATGTTATTGGCAGCTCCGGTCGTTGCGGATGTGAGGACGAGACGATAGGCCGGAGTCGTATCGGTCCCCGTATTGATGATCGATGCCGTGGCTCCGGCACCGAGGTCATTAATCGCACTTTTGAGATCTTCCAGTGTCGCCGTGTCGCCGAGCGTCACTGTCTGGTCGGTACCGCTGCCGATTCTGAATGTAAAGGTACCGGACGCACCACCGACGATATCGGTCGTTGTCGTCGCGACGGTTTTGGCAGCTTTGTTTGTGATTTGATGGGACTGCGCGAGTTGTGTGATCTTCAGCGAGTACGTGCCCGATGTGGCAGTGGAAGAGCCGACGGCACTCAATGCACTGGTATCGGACACGCTCGTCGTCGTCCGGTCAAACGAAGTTGAGAGCCGCAGCTTATCCGCAGCACTCTGGAGGCCGATCAACTTGGTGCTCAAAGTCGCGTAATCGGTCGACTTTGAGCTCAAGGCGTTTTTCTTCTCGTTCAGGCTGTCAACCGGAAGGCGTGCTACCTTCACCAGTTGTTCTACGACTTGACCGAAATCAAGTCCGTTGCCCAAGCCGCCGAAACTGATCGTCGCCATGCTCCATCTCCCTCACCTCTTCAGGCTTCCTCTTTGAGCAACAAGCCCTTGGAACTATTAAAATACTTTGCCAGGTTCAGGACCTCTTTGGGAGGAAATTGGCGAATCACTTCCCCCGAGTCTTTTTCAATGACTTTTACGATCACCCGATCCGTTGAATCGTCAATTTCGAATTTCAGATTGGTATCGTGTGATTTCAGCTCTTCACTGACCTTGGCCACCGCCTGTTCGAGGGTCGCCCGCTCGATCGGGGCGGGTGGCTGATTGTCGGTATCAGGTTGCGTCCGTGCGGCAGTCGGCTGTTTGGCCGCTGCATGATCCGGTTCACCCCCGCGGGCGGGTGTGGTCAGGAGATCTGCTTTGCCGGTTACTGGTGTAATCATGGCAGCCTCCGTGTGAACCTAGGGAAGGGGCGGCCGCTCATGAGGAGCGGCCGCCCCCGCCGTTTACTACCTCTGCAGCAAGGCTAAGGCCTGTTGCGGGAGGTTGTTGGCTTGCGCCAAAACCGAGATGCCGGTCTGAACCAGAATTTGGTTCTTCGTAAAGAGCGCGGTCTCTGCTGCGATATCCGCGTCGCGGATACGTGATTCTGCGGCGGTGAGGTTTTCACTCGTCACCTGCAGATTCGCAATCGTCGCCTCGAACCGGTTCTGGATCGACCCGTATTCGGCGCGGGCAGTGGCGACGGCGCTGATCGCGCTATCGATGTTCGCCAGTGCGCTCGTCGCATTGGCCGAGGTAGACACGTTCACTGAGCTGATGCCCAATGAAGTCGTGGTGATATCATTCAGGTTAAGGTCGAGGGTGTTGCCTGATCCGCTTCTGAAACCGATGGCGATCGAGAAGCTGATGGTGCTGCCGCTGGTGAGGGCCTGACCGTTGAATTCGGTGACCTGCGCGATACGATCGATTTCCGACCGCAACGCTACGAATTCCTGATCGATGTAGGACCGTTCCGTGTTGCCGACCGTTCCGCTGGCCGACTGCGACGATAATTCACGAAGACGTGACAAGAGATTCCCGATTGTGGCGGCGGCGCCGTCGGCAATCTGCGTCAAGCTGATACCGTCCGAGGAGTTCCGGACCGACTGGTTGATACTGCGGATCTGGGCCCGCAAGGATTCGGACAGTCCGAGGCCGGCGGCATCGTCCGCGGCTCGCGTAAT
>CAZXNN010000026.1:0-18571 GCA_964641915.1 uncultured Nitrospira sp.
ACACCCTCGTCGTCGTGGAGCATAATCTGGACGTGATCAAATCAGCCGACTGGGTCATCGACTTAGGACCGGAGGGCGGCGCGGCAGGTGGCCAAATTATCGCGGAAGGCAGACCAGAGCAGGTGGCGAAGGTAGTAGCGTCCCACACCGGACGATTTCTAGCAGATCTACTCGTAACCCAAGCCCGCACCATCACTCCACCTTAATCGGCCTGCTTTCTGTGCGTAGCCTAGGGCCACGCACAGAAAGTCCCTGCTGCGCTACAGCAACTCTTTCGGAATATTTCCACCGTTCTCGGCCAGCTTCTGCAACACGGTCTTGTGCAACCACATATTCATTTGCGCCGAGTCCCCCATCTTTTCAGCAGGACATCCGAGCTCGGTCGCCAGCCCCTTGCGTGCGGCTAGACTGCTGTCGAGACCCAAGAGCTTCATGAGATCGACAATGGAAACTTTCCAATTGAGCTTTTCTTTGTGTGAAGCCGCCAATCCCTCAAGCTTGGCAACGACATCAACGGTCTTGATTGCCCTAGGCGGCGCAGGCGCTACAGGCGTAAGAACCGCTGTGGGCGCAGCCTGTGGAGCAGGGGCGGCTTGCGCGGGAGAAGCACCAAATCCAAGTTTTTCCATGATCGAGCTGAAGAGTCCCATACGTATGTCCTTTCTGTTGAAAACCGACGTAGACGATGCGGGACTATAGCACGGGTAGATTACCTAAGTCTGAAACGGCTCGAAACGAAATGTCCTAGTTTGCCATCTTGCACAAGCTCATCAACGCGGGCAACACCCTCGTCGTCGTGGAGCATAATCTGGACGTGATCAAATCAGCCGACTGGGTGGTCGACTTAGGCCCGGAAGGAGGAGCAGCAGGCGGCCAAATCATCGCGGAAGGTCGCCCTGAACAAATAGCGAAAGTGGCTGCGTCACATACGGGTAGATTTCTCTCAGCACTACTCTAACAACATCACAACCCCGGTCTCGGTTCTGCCACGATACCTAGTTCCAAGGGCGATCCAGCCCGGCGGATATCGAGCTTCAAGGACTGCCCCGCCTCGATCTGGCAAACCCGTTTGGCTTCGCGTTCTGATTTCACCCCCGCGAGTGAAGAACCGTTACAGCCGACGACTTCATCTCCGACATGCAATCCGGCTTTTTCTGCCGGCAAGCCGCTACGCAATTCCCGCACGGAATAGTAACGTGACCCGCCCGATTCGAGCAGTTCCCAATTCACGCCGATGCGTCCCGAACCGAGCAGACCGGTCTGCGAACCAAAACGCGCCAGGATGCGATGGACGATGATGCGGGCGGAACTCTCCGGATCGTCGGTGGTCTGATCGGTCAGATGGCCTTCGCCGTTGAAGAGCAGCTGGCCGGTTTCCACATCAATCATCCGCAATGAGAGCGACACGCTATTGGTGCGCGCGTCCACATGCTGATCCCATTGCTGCACGCCTCCGACGATGATCGCCTGGGCACCGACCAGCTTGCCGACCTTCAAGACGTTGGCATCGTCGGCGTGGGTGAGTTGAATCACCTGTTCCTTGAGCACTTCGTCGAGCTTCGCGCGCTCGACCATGTGCATGTCGAGATCCAACAACAAAGTGGTCACGATGCCGGCCACACGCGAGCCGGAGCCCGGCGCATTCGGCCCGTCTTCGAACAACATAACCGCCATCGTACGGTAGCGGTCGATCGTCTCCCGATTGATCGGCCCCAGTCCGGTCACAACCGGTTCCGGTCTCCCCGACCCGGCACCGGGACGCCCGTGCGGCACACCCGCGACCTCACAGGATTTCCGCCGCTGCAAGATGGCAACCGGAGGACCCCAGGTACACAGCTCTTCATTCACCAACACCACATGCTGGGGATACTCGCGCTGACGTTCCAGGGCAATATTGGTAAAGGGATAGATCACACAACCGCCGATCCAGACGGAGATCGGGCAGAGTCCCAGCTCATAGAGCCATTGATTGCGGGTTGTCAGGGAATATTCCCACACGAGCATCCGGCCATCGTCCCGCAAGACGCGATCGGGACGACCAATCTCGTCGAGCACCTGCGCCTTGGTCATCGGCACAGCCAGCCGATCCAGCTTCGACTCGGATTTATAAATGGTGTACCCGACTCCGCAGTGGGATGAAAGCAGCGCTGCCAGGAGGAGACTGACTAGTCTTATGAACCGACCGATTGCAACAGGAGGACGGGGGAGGCATCCCATGCGGGCAGCCTAACACTGCCGCCGACAGGCTTCAATGGAGTTGTCGGACAATCGCTGTAGGGAAAACGGTCGCGACTTAAATGGGCAGGTCAATTACAGGAGGGGTCAAACGGCATATCAGCATAATGCTTGTACGCATCGCCCAGGGTCAGCAGAATCTCCTGCCACACCTGCGCGGGGTCTTTCTCAAACACGATTTTGGAATCTGCAGGCAAGGTGATCCACGATCCGGTCTTCATCTCCGACTCCAGCTGGCCCGGGCCCCAGCCCGAATAGCCAAGATAGGCACGGAAGGAATCTTTGGTCGTCGGGCCGGTGAGGATCCGCTCGACCACGCCCATGTCTCCGTCGAGACAGACCCCGTCAAACACATGGTGGGAATTTTCCGGCAACTGGTCAACCCGGTACAGGAGCATGACGTGATTTGTCTGCACGGGCCCCCCGGCATAGAGCACATGGCTCGCCCCTTCCATGATTGGCACCTGCGGGAGCGCTTCCGAGATAGACATGGCTGTCGGTCGGTTGACGACGACACCGAGCGCGCCTTCGTCACCATGCTCACAGAGCAACACCACAGTCTGCCTGAAATTCGGATCGCGCAATTGAGGCGTCGCGACGAGGAAAATGCCCTTACCGAGTTCCACATCCATATGAAGATCCTACCGTGCTCGCGACCACGGCGCAAGCCTAGGCTGAGAAACGCCGCTGCGCGAAGGTCCGCTCCCCACTGGGCGTACTACTTGTGATAGAGGGAAGGACGGCGATCGCCGAGCAGATCGTTGTAGCGGGTGAGGGCCTTGTTCCGCGATTCGGCGGGATCGATGTCCACGAGGGCCAGCTCTTCACGGTCGCGCGGCGCGCGCTGCAGGATGACACCCCGGGAACTCACGATCTCGCTGTTGCCGATAAAGGTGAGCGCCTCTTGGCCGCCGCGCGCCTCGGTTCCGATGCGGTTACAGGTGACGGCGAAGACGCGATTCTCCAGACAACGCACCGGCATGGAGTCCGGGCAATTCGGCAGGACCAGATTGGAGGGATGGCAGATGATGTCGGCGCCCATGAGCGCCAGCGTCCGCGCCGATTCAGGGAAATACCAATCGAAGCAGATCATGACGCCGATCTTGGCGGATCCGATATCCCACACCTGAAACCCGGTGTCTCCGGGAGCAAAGCAGAGGGTCTCTTCAAAAAACAGATGGCTCTTCCGATAGCAGCCGAGAAACCCCGACGGTCCGACGATCACCGCCGAGTTGTAACACTTCGCCCCGGCCCGCTCCGGCAGCCCGGCTACGATGTGCATCCGGCAGCGCTTGGCGACATCGACCAGCATCTTCGTCGTCGGTCCATTCGGCACCGGTTCGGACAGCGTCAGTGCTTCCTCGGCCGACATAAACTGATACCCTGAGGCACAGAGCTCCGGCAGGACCATGAGGTCGGCCTCGGCCTGCTCCAGCTTGGCACGAATCGCCTCCAGATTCTTCGCGGCCTTGCCGAATTCCGGCTCATATTGGTAATACCCGACGCGCACTGCACTCTCTCCCGCGCAAGCAAGAACGGGCAGGGTACCTGTCCCCTGCCCGTTCCGGATACCCCGGCTGTCAGCTGACAGCCGGTAAATCTGCGCTGTCGATGCGTTACTTCACTTCCGACAAATGCGTGACCGCCCCTTCGGCATGCTGCGTGGCCACATCGGCGTGACCGGCCTTGCCGTGTGCGACGGCTTCCTTGAGATGCTTGACGCCTTCGTCCAAGTGCGGGTTCTTCACACCGGCCGCCTCGGCATGTTTGAGAGCGCCCTCAGCATGCTGCACCAGGGCATCGGCATGGCCTTGCTTGCCATGGGCCGCAGCTTCTTTCGCATGTTCAACAGCCTCAGCCACATGCTTGTTATCGGCCAACGCCAGACTCGTCATCACCGGACCGGCAACGAACGCACTGACGGCCGCCAACATCAGCAGGCTGCGACGAATAGAGATTGTCATAGTGGCCTCCTTACAGGTTAGTCATCATACGAAAGGTACGGATAAGCATTCCTCGTGGATTCACCTTACACAGCGCGTTTTTGACTGTCAAGAAGGCCGCGCCGACTCGTTGAACCCCAGAATTTTCTGTAACCCTTGTATGTCTTTTTCAACTGGACAGGCGAAGTCTCGGCTCCACTCCCACCAGGACCCCGGATAGTTGCGGACATTTTGATAACCCACGAGCTTCAGCACAAAATAGAGCCAGGCCGATCGAACACCTCCGGTGCAGTAGCAGACAATCTCCTGGGAATCCTGTATCCCCTTGTCTTGCAAGGAATCCTTGATCGCGACAAAATCCTTGACCGTCGCGTCCTTGTTGAGAAACGTGTTCCACGCGACATGCACTGCGGACGGAATATGTCCGGGACGCGGAATCCCCGACACTTCCTTGCCGAGATACTCTTCCAGGCTGCGCGCATCCAAGACAGCCGTTTGCGGATGCGCTTGCCGGACAATGAGCTTCAATTCATCCTTGGTAATCGCCACACTTTTTACCGGCTTGGCTTTAAAGGTCCCGGACTTGGGCGTTTCACGGCCATGACCGAAGGGACGTTTCTCCGCTGTCCACTTGACCCAGCCGCCGTCGAGCACCTTCAAATTCTGATGGCCGAGATATTCCAGCATCCAGAACATGCGCCCTTCGTCGCCCCAGTTATCGAAGGGATTGGAATAGATGACGACTTCGCTGTCGTTGCTGATCCCTAACGCCGAGAGCTGCCGTTCAATCTGTGCAAGATCGGGATTCAGGAGCCCTTTCGGAATCGCATTCGGATCGCTGTATTCGTGCCAGGTTGAATGCACAGCGCCGGGAATGTGGCCGCCGAACTCATAGGCTGACTTTCCCCGGACATCCACGATCACCAATCCAGGCTGTCCGAGCCGTTCCTGTAACGTGTCGGTATCCATCAATAACGGGTGTGTCATGGGGTTCCTTCTTGTGAGCAATCAGCTATTAGCTTTCAGCGGACAGCTTGTTGGTTCCGGCTGACGGCTGAGAGCTGACCGCTGATTGCTCTCGACCAACGCCGCAGCGAGCGCACCGGACAGCGGAAACTCCCGTTCGTAGATCACGAACCGATAGGGGTCGTTCCCCGTCAGCCCGTACTTCGTTCGGAGCATCTCGTGCTGCTTGTCCGTCAGAATGTGGTACTGCACCCGCGCCTTGAGAATCAAGCCCTCTGATTTGGGGGGGAGACGATAGGCAAAACTGTACTCCCGGCTGGCCAGGGGCAGGAGACGGTTATCGTAGAGTTCAAGAATGGCCGGTTGCCAGAGAATCCAGCGCCCCATCGTCGCTTTCTGTTGATCCAACACGTTCTTCTGCGCGTCCTCGACGGAAAACTCGATGGTAAAGTGCCGGTCCGGATCGCCGGTCGGGATCTTGTGCCCCGCACCGGCATTGATCAGGTTCAGCGTAAAAGCGATTTCGTCACCCGGCTTGGGTTGCGGGGTGTCCGTCTTGACCTCGATGGCCACCGCCCGTTGAATCATGTCCGGATCATGCCCGCCCCGCCACAAATGCCGGCGGCCATGCCGGATCGGACTGTCGGGCGCCACCGGGCGAGTCACCTCAGGCATGTGGCAACTCTGACAGATAAAACCCCGCTCCTGCATGAAGAACTTGCCTTCGTACTCGGCGTAGGTCCCGCAAGGACCTACGTTATAGAACTGGGCCGGGCCGGATACCACATTGTGACAACGCTGACAGACCTGGGTCGTCCGGAAGTTCGGATCGAACTTCGTGGGGTGCGGCGCGGCAGAATCCTCGAACGGCCCATAGATTACCCCATCGCGCACATGGCAGACGGCGCAGGTGACCGATTCCTTTTGATAGGCGGGATCATAGTGCGGATTGGGCTCCTGCACCGCTTTCTCCACCCGACCGCGCGGAATGTCCTTTACCAATGTCGGCTGCTGATTTTCCAGCGGCGTGTGACAGTTCAGACAGACCCAAATGTTTTTATCTTTCTTCCAGTAGGCCTGAAAAAACGGATCTTCATACGCCTTGGCATGAATACTGGTTTTCCACTCCTCATAGATCTCGCGATGGCACTGCCCGCACGATTCGGCGCTCAGACTCGTCAGCCCCTCCGGCACTTTCTGAAAGGGAATCGCATGCGCATACTCATCGCGCAAACCGAATATCACGACAGGCTTGATCTCGGTGTAGTAGACGTAGGTCGCGGCGGCCAACACGACCACGCCCAACCCTATTTTCACCAGCCGTGTCATATGGCCAACAACCCGCGCACGTGGGCATCGACTGAGGTCGCCAGGGCCGTAAGATTGTACCCGCCCTCAAGAGACGACAGAATGCGCCCCTGCGCGTATTTCTTGGCGATGCCGGCCACAATACCGGTCAACTCCGCGTAGCCCGATTCGGTCAATCCCATGCTGGCGAGCGGATCGTCTTTATGCGCGTCGAACCCGGCTGAAATGATGACCAGTTCAGGCTTGAACTGCTCTGCCGCCGGCACCAATACCTTGTGGAAGATGGCGCGATACTCGTCGTCGCCCTCTCCCGCTTCCATCGGCACGTTGATCGTGTAGCCTTCCCCGGCGCCCCGGCCTCGCTCCAACTCATGGCCGGTACCGGGATAGTGCGGAAATTGATGCGTGCTGAAAAAGAGGACCGACGGATCGTCTTCGAAACTGTGCTGCGTGCCATTGCCGTGATGCACATCCCAATCGACGATCAGCACACGGGAGAGGCCGTGCCTCTTCTGGGCATAGCGTGCGGCGATCGCAACATTGTTGAGCAAACAAAAACCCATCGCCCGATTGGCTTCGGCGTGGTGGCCAGGAGGCCGCACCGCGCAAAATACATGATCGACCTGCTTCATCATCATCGCATCGACCGCGGCCATGGCCCCTCCGGCTGCCAGATACGCAGCCGTGAGCGAACCGGGAGACATGGATGTATCGGGATCAAGCGGTACACGACCATTTACAGGGGCATGCTGCTTCAACGATGCAAGATAGGCCGCTGTATGAACCAGGGTGATCCACTCATCCTCTGCCAGGCGCGGCTCGATCCTGGTCAATTGCGCCATCGTGCCGCTCTGTTCCAGTTGCTGCATGATCGCGCGCAACCGGTTCGGCGACTCGGGATGGCCCATCCCCATGTCGTGTTCGAGATACCGCGGATCGTAGACGAGTCCGGTCTTGCCCATGGAGGAACCCGTGAAGTGTGAAACGTGAAGCGTCACTCGCATCAAACGAGCTACCCTTCACGAGGAACGAACAACGTCATCAGATTAGCACGCTGCAAAGAGCATAGACAACGAGCGCTTGCCGCTGCTATCGTCGAAGAAACCGGAGGAAACACATGCCAAATCCCCGCATCGAACCGCTGAAGAGAGTACTCGCGATTGAACCGACGGACGACGTCGCCTGGTTCGGTCTCGGGAAGGCCTATATGGAGGACGGAAATTTCGAGGAAGCGGCCAAGGCCCTGCAGCAATGCATCACGGTGAAGCCGACCTATTCCGCCGCCTATTACGCTCTGGCGCAGTCACTGCACAAGCTCGGCAGAATCGACGAATGTCGCGCGGTGTCGGTCACCGGCATTGACGTCTCGACTAAAAACGGCGACGCGATGGTGACGAAGAATCTGGAGATGCTGAAGAGCTCGCTTCCCACCTGACCGCTCAGAGCACCTGCCGAAAGGTCTCTTCCTGTGACTCTGTCAGCGGTGACAGGACGCCTGGATTCTGTACCAACATCCGGACACGCGGGGTAACCTCGCTCCCGCTTTTGACGGCAGCGGCTCAACATCCCACAGCGCAATCGTCATGGCACTGAGCAGAATGGAGAACGGCTTTCGCCCAGAAACTTATCGCCGTGAGAATGGGCCATCCCACTCTGAGAGAAGTGCGATATGGCCTTTGCGCTTGGCCCGCTTCACATAGGCCGCGTCTGCCGTGAGGTAGAGCCCCTTCATGCGCATCGCCAGCACATGGTAGGCTGAATCGTAGAACGTCACCCCCTTCATCTCCCGCATATGCTCCAGTGCGGCGAAAGCATACTCTGCTTCCAGCGGAACTTCCTCGAAGTCATAGGCCAATAGCGCACTCATCAACTCCATCGCCAAGGTCGGCTGCTTTAGCCCTAGCACATTCCCGACTTCATACCGCCACAAGGCCGGGAGTTTCATATCAACGCGATCGGCCAACACCGCATCCTGAAGCCGCCTGGATTGCGCCTGATCCGGCTCACTTTCTTTTTCCAACACCCACTTGAGGATGACCGATGCATCGGGCACGATGATCATCGCTCCGCCCTTGCACGATCTCGCCGCACCGCAGCAGTGATTTCTTCTCCGCTCAACGTCGCGCTGCGCTTTCTCAGCCGATGAATGGCTTCGGTCGCATTCTGCCGCTTCCGGCTCAGCAACTCTTTGCGGAGTGCCTCATTGACCACTTGGCTTCGACGGCGAGGAGGCACCAGCCGAAACAGCTCTTCCCGAACCTGCTCGTCGATAGACACATTCAGCTTCACCATGACCGCTCCCCCTCCAATCGATATCCTACTTCTACGCCAAAACTGTACGCCTAGATTTGGCGCCTAGTCAAGAACGCTATCGATCTGCCCAGCACAACCTCGCTCCCTCGCCGACAGATCCATCTGTGCCCACCGCATTACAAAATGCTCCGAAACGCCTCGCTCTGTCGCTCCACCAACAAGGTTGAGGCACCTGGATTCTGCACCAGCATCCGGACTCGTGGATACCCTCGTTGCCGCTTCGGTCGTTCAACGAGATCGACATTGGCCAGTCTCGTCCCCGCCTTCGACGGCAATGGCTCGACATCCCACAGAACAATCATCACGGCGCTGAGCTGCCGCAGGGTGGTCAGCAACACCGTCACCGAACCGGCCAGCGCTTTGACGTCCAGCCAGATTTCTTCATGCCGGCTCGTCTTGTCTCCCAGCAGGTCCGCACGTGGGACGGATATACAGAGCACCACCGGATCGCAGTAGTCGGCCAATTGTTTCGCCTTCTGCCGGATGCGCGCGAGAATGCGATGGATCAGGATAACGCCCCGATCCTCTTCGTCGCCTTGCACATCGATCTCAGCCAGCCCCCGAACCGGCAGCTGCCGGCGCTCTGCAGACCCCACCATCGCAGTCGCTTCGACAAAGAACCGTTCCCGACCCAAAAAACATTCCAAATCGGCTGTCCGCGCCTGCGACTCCGGCAGAAAATTCACTCGGGCGCCGACACGGATCAGCTGGGTGGCCAGTTCCAGCTCAGCCAGTGCCGATTCTCTGACACCGTAATCGTAATGGGTGAGTCGAGGGACGAGACGACCTAAGCGAAGATGACTCGCTTCGTCGCCGCAGTGCTGCTGAACCGTCGAACAGCGCTCTTCAAGATCGCGGGACAGCCCTTGCTCTTCCCGCTTCCAGGCGGGCAGCGGCGCCTGATGGCCTTCCCGAAGATGGGTGACCAGCTTGAACGTTTTTCGAGGTCGAAACCGTGCCATGGCTCACACCGCTTCCGTCCCTTCATCATCATTGGACGCCAGCCCTAATGCCTCCGGCTGACGTTTCGCCACTTCTTCATACACTTCATCCAGCCACCGGCTGGCACAGCCGAGCACTTCGCGGACCAACGGCTCAGGTTGCCCTGTGCGCTTGATGGCCCATTGAGTGACATATTCCAGTAACGTCGCCCGTTCAAATTGCCGAGACGACTGCGAGGCGATGGCCGACAATTCGCCCAGACCTGTGTTGATGATGTCCGCCACAATCTCCCGCGCATACGAGGTGCTGGCCGTCACATATTGGATCGCCCGATTGAGTTCTTGATCGGTCATGCTCGGTTCCTTTCCAGCGGGATTTTCACATCCCGTCGGACCGCTGTCAACGCAGCGTCGGCCATACCGTCTCTTCTTTTTCTCCGCGCTCGACCATCCCCCAATGGTATGATCTTGACTCATTCACCCCTGCTTCACGAAGGAGAAGACGATGGCCGGCAGACTCTCTACGCGAACCGCTTCCTCATCGCGCCAACCCAAACCGCAGAGGTTCTCAGACAAATGGGACCTGACCCATCTCGTCAAGAATCCGACGCGCCAGCTTGATGCGCTCCTGGCCGAGTTGGAAGCGAAAGTCGTACAGATCGAAGCCGCCCGTCCTGGGCTTTCGCCGGCGATGCCCAACCAGGATCTTCTCGCCTTACTGCGGTGCAGCGAGGCCATCGCGCAAGGTTCATCCCGATTGGGCGCCTTTGCCTATCTCTGGTTTTCTGAAAATACCAAGGACGACGCGGCCCGTTCGTTCAAGACACAGGTCGAGGAACGGCTGACCGCCCTCAGTAACCGTCTGCTGTTCTTTGAGCTCTGGTGGCAAAGCGTCGACGACACCAATGCCGCCCGCCTGATGGCCGATGCCGGCGACCTGCGGTATCACCTGGAAACCATCCGGCGATTCAAGCCGCACACGCTGTCCGAGCCGGAAGAGAAAATCGTCAATCTGAAAAATGTGACTGGGCGTAGCGCGATCCACACGCTCTACGACATCGTGACCAACGGCTTCACCTTCACCCTGACGGTCGGTGGAAAAAAGAAAACCATGAACCGCGAAGGGCTCATGGCCTACGTGCGCAGTCAGAAAGCCTCCGTACGGCAGGCGGCCTATCAAGAACTCTACCGGGTGTTTTCAGGCCAGCGCGACCTGCTCGGCGAGATCTACAAAACGCTCGTGAACGACTGGAAGTCGGAAAACCTCTGGCTCCGCCACTTTGGGTCCCCCATTGCCACACGCAACCTCGGCAACGATGTGCCCGACCAGGCCGTCGACGTGCTGCTTTCGGCCTGCGCCAAGAACGCCGACATCTTTCAAACCTATTTCAAACTCAAAGCAAGGATTTGCAAGATCACGCCGATGAGCCGCTATCACCTCTATGCGCCCCACCGCACAGAGGCCAAGAAGTACAAGTATGTGGACGCGGCAAAGATGGTGCTGGAGGCCTATCGTGGCTTCTCTCCCCGCCTGGCCGATCTGGCAGAGCAGGTCTTCACAGACCGCCACATTGATGGTCCGACCCGTTCAGGGAAACTCGGCGGCGCCTACTGCTACAGCGTCGTCCCCGGCATGACCCCCTATGTGATGCTGAACTACACCGGTGAAGCCCGCGACATCGCCACCATGGCCCATGAGCTGGGACATGCCGTCCATGGAATGATGGCCAAGGATCACTCCGTATTTACCTTCCACTCGACGCTTCCGCTCGCGGAAACCGCATCCGTCTTCGGCGAACGAATTCTCTCTGATGCGCTGATGTCCCAGGAGCGCAACAAAGCCGTTCGCCAGGGACTGCTGATCGGCCAACTCGACGACATCTATGCCACGGTCCTGCGCCAGGCCTATTTCGTCCGCTTTGAAAAGCTCGCGCACCAGATGGTGGGAGAAGGCGCGACGGGTGACCAGCTGGCGAAGGCCTATCTGGGCGAACTCCGCCAGCAGTTCGGCAAAGCGGTCAAAGTGCCCGATGAGTTCCAGTGGGAATGGCTGAGTATCCCCCACATCTTCGCCAGCCCGTTCTATTGCTATGCCTACAGCTTCGGCAATCTGCTCGTGCTGGCCTTGTACCGCATGTACAAAGAACAGGGTGCGGCCTTCGTCCCTAAGTACCTGGAACTCCTGGAGACAGGCGGTTCTGAAGCACCCCGGGATATCCTGGCTAAAGTCGGCGTCGATATGACCGCTGAGACATTCTGGCAATCAGGATTCGACACGATCCGCGAAATGGTCGTCCAGTTGGAAGCGACCCTTTCCTGACACTCCACCGTTTCAGAACAGCGAAAACCCATACTCCCGGCTTATTGGAACAGGCTTGACAGAATCTCCACGCACTGGCATACTGATAATGCTTCTCATAATCGTTCATGGAGGTTCCCATGTACGTGTGCTTATGCAACGGGATTACTGAATCGGATGTCCGCGAAGCCGGCCGGGCCGGCCATGTGACTCCCTGCGCCCTCAAGGCCAAATTCAAACTCAAAGGAAACGGCTGCTGCGGACGTTGTGCAAAGAATATTGGCGAACTCGTCGAGATTGCGACTCAGGGATCAGCGACCTCCTGCCCCCGCGCAACCGGCCAATAACCCTCTTCCCGGTTTCAGCTTCCTGCGAATTGCATTCCCGCTCAGGGGAAGCAGAAAATGTACCGGACGTCTTTTCCGACTCTTGTCGGGTGATGAACATGAAAGAGCCACTGGTAATCGCTCCTGTCTCGCCGGCTGCTCATCCTTGCAGCAACGACGCACCGGTCTGGCGCATACTCATGACGCGCCCGGCGCGAGCAGAAAGTCGAAGTCGGCTTTGGTCAGCACTCCTTGCCCGGAGCCGCGCACGACGCCGCGCATGACGGCGTCGTACAACTCGAGTTTCCGCTGCTTGAGCGCCAACATCTTTTCCTCGATGCTGTGGCGCATAAGAATTCGCACGATTGAGACGGTCCGCTGCTGCCCGATGCGGTGCGCGCGATCGGACGCCTGGTTCTCCACCGCCGGATTCCACCAGGGGTCCAGATGAAACACGTAGCTCGCTTTGGTGAGATTCAGCCCCTGCCCTCCCGCCTTGAGACTGAGGAGAAACACGCTCGGCTGTTCGCCGCCCTGAAACGCCGCCACACGGGTTTTGCGCGCGGTCGCAGCCGTGGCGCCATCCAGCCGGTGATGGGGAAGCGCGTGCCGAGCACACGATTCCTCCACAAGATCGAGAAAACTGGTGAACTGGGAAAAGACCAGGGCGCTATGCCCCTCGTCCAGCAACACTTGCAACCGCTCCACCAGGAAACTGAGTTTGGGCGAAGGCTCGTCGGCCCGGCTTGTCAGGAGGCGGGGCGAGAGACATACCTGACGGAGCTTGAGGATTGCCGTCAGCGCGATGAACTGCGCCTGGCCGGAGGTCTTCATCCGGTACGCCTCGTCGATCGTGGCGCGGACCTGCGCGACCGTCTGCTGGTACAGCGCCTTTTGCCGCTCGGTCAAGTCAAGAAACACCTCGCTCTCGATCTTCGGCGGCAAGTCATGGAGAATCTCCGCCTTGGTCCGGCGCAAGATGAAGGGCCTGGTCCGGCGCAGTAGCCGCTCCAGCGCGGGGCCATGAATACGTTTGAGACCGGTCTTAAACCGGTCGTACTCACCGAGCAGTCCCGGCATGCAGAGATCGATGATGGAGAAGTATTCGCCGAGATGGTTTTCAAGCGGGGTGCCGGTCAGCGAGATTTTGAATCGTCCGGTCAGACGGCGGGCCGCGCCTGTCGTCTCGGCCTGAATGTTCTTCACCGCCTGCGCCTCGTCGAACACGATGACATGAAAAGCCAGTCGTTCCAACTGTTCGATGTCCCGGCGAACCAGCCCGTACGTCGTGATCACCACTTCGCCATCCTTGGCCTCGAATGTCCGCTCGCTCCCGCTATAGACATGGACCTTCAAGCCCGGCGCGAAGCGCGCCAGCTCCTGTTCCCAGTTGAAGAGGAGACTCGTCGGCACGACGACCAGATGAGGGCCCTTCACACCCGCCGCTGTCTTGATGCGCCCTTCATGAATGGCGGCGAGCAGACAGATGGCCTGGAGGGTCTTGCCCAGCCCCATGTCGTCCGCCAAACAAGCGCCGAAACGGTGCTCATAGAGAAACGCGAGCCACGTATACCCGTCCTGCTGATAGGGACGCAGTAGGGCCTGCACATTCTTCGGCACAGGCCGTGGGGCCATCCGCGTGAATCCCAGGAGACGACCGAGTAGGGCCTCGTCTTCAGGGGGCAACGCCACCGCAATGCCCTGCTCACGCAGCGCCAGCCAGTCGAAAATCTGCAGGCGAGGCACCCGCACGATCTTGCCGGCCCCCCGATCCGCTCTCGCCTCTCCGGTCAGGGCGAACAGTGCGCGCAATTGTTCCAGGCTCTGGCGATCCAACACCCGCAACCCGCCTTTGGCATCGATCAGCCCTCCCTGCTGCAGAGCGGCCCGCCACTCCGATTCGTCCAGCGCCACGCCGTCGCACCGGATCTCCGGACGGATTTCAAACCAATCGATCCCGGCCCCTTCCGGCTCGACATGCTCTACATGAGCAGAACATTCCCATCGAGAGAACTTGACGGGCTGATCCTCATACAGCAATTCGATTCCGGCAGACGTGAGCGCGTCCAAGAGAACCGGCAATCCTTGGAAGAGCCGCGACGCGTCGATCGCCATCTCGTCGCAGCGACGCATGCCGCGAAAGACGTCCGGGCCGAACACGTCGAAGGGAATCTTATACAGCAACGCCTCGCGAGCCTTGTCCACCGGCTGCAGCTCCCATCGCCCTGCGTGAATCTCAAGCCGCACATCCGCCCTGGCATAGGCCGAGAGATTCCGTTTGAGCCACTGCGCGGCCTCGTTGCTGGCAGCCCGAGGCCACCCCTCCAGTCCGGGAGCCATTTTGATACGCTGGTCTCGCTCCTTGGCCTCGCGCACCGCCAGAAGACTGAAGAAGATATCGAACAGAACGGCCTTTCGTTTGAGCGACCGCAGCGCACCGGATACGGCACGGCCTTGTTCCAACGCCAAGAATAGCCCAAAGGTGGAAACACTCGGGGCAAACCGGACATCGCCACGGCGGCATTGCGCCTGCAGCGTCCATAGGGCGGGATGATGGTCTTCGCCGCCGGAGGGGGGCTTCAAAATCAAGGCGTAGGACAACGCGTCACCAGCCGAAAGTTGATACGGGCGGTCCACCGGCACGTCCCGGCCCGCTACTTTCAGGATAAGATCGCGGGCAATCCTGTTAGCCTGCTTTTGAACAATCTCAATTTGCGCGGATTGAAACTCCTCCAGCGGCAGCGTGAACTCCGTATCCTCGTCCGCTCGCGATCGCCCATACCAGGACTGATCCGATAACGGCACCGTACGGAATCCATCGTCGGAATCGGCGTAAGGATCGAAAAGCGGCTTGCCTCCCATGAAGCGTTGGCGCATGGAACGGAACGAATCCCACCCCTGCTCGTCCTTCAAATAGAGAAGCCGCCTGCCGCTCACATCGGCCACAAACGTCCTGAATCGGACGATCCGTTCAAGAGGCACTTCGTCGGCAAGGCAGACTGCGCGAACCTTGATCCGGCCGCCGACGAGATCAATCTCCGTCTTGCTCCGGCACTTGACCGACTGATTCCATTGCAGCGGAATCGATTCCTCACCAGACACCAGCACGATGGGATAGGGACGGTCATGAATCCTGAGATAGTAGAGCAAGGGGTCTTCCCCAAACCCGGACATGAACCAGGACGCATTGAGGAGGGGAACCAGTTCGGGTGGAATCGCAGCGCCCCAGCCCCCGGGCAGCGGCGCGCCGTTCTTATGGATCAGGAGCTGGGGATGGGGATCACGGGCATCGAGGACGATCTCAAAAACCGGTCTCTTGCGGGCCGCGCCGGGAAGAGGCTGCGGTATTTTCTCGGCTGGCTCAGGGATACGACCGAGCAACTCCGCTCGAAGCCAGGGCAGCTCGCGGTGTTGCAGGGCCGGCAATCTGAACAACTCCGGGGACAGCAGATGTTTGGTCGTGAAACAGGCGCACAGCACATGTTTGCATAAGCCGCCGGGCTCCCAGGCCGGACAATCGCAGGAGGCGGTAAGAAACCCGCCGTCGAGGGAGAAGACGACCTCGTAGATCCTGGTCCCTTCTACCTCCGCCGTCAGCGTTGCGCGATCCAGGCTCCAGACATAGTGCTGAAGCCGCTGTTCCTGGTAATAGGCGAAGCCCTTGAGTACGGCAGCCTTCGGAGCCATCGTATAGACCGCATTGGCCGATATGGCGCGAAACGCGGCGAGGAGTGCGGACGATTCGGGGGCAGGGCTCGGAGGGGCCATCCCGTTTCCGGACACGGGTCTCTCCCCCTGCCCGCGACGGGATGAGGTCTTCTTCCGCATAGCACGTCAATATAAACGGGAGAGAGGAACGGCGGCAAGGCGCAGTGGCGGATGAACGTTCGATCGGATAGCGGCGCCGGTTTTCTCGCGCGGCCGGCTGCTCGCAACTCGATACCGGTCGAGGGAACGAAACGGAAGATACTACCTGGCCGAACCGGCCTTGAATGTCGCAGCGACTTCGGCGACCCGTTGGCCTAAGGCTCTGGCGTCAGCTAACTCTTTGTTGTCGATACCCGGACTCTCGCCTTCTGTGGTCGCAGAGGCGCCAAAGGCACCGCCGCCACTGACCACGATCATTTGATTCCCGAGCATCGCCGCCAGAATAGTCAGCATCGTCACTTCTTTGCCGCTCGAGATCTGTCCACCCGTGGCGAAGGCCGCCCCGACCTTATTTTTCATCTTGAAGTCCGGAAAGACCCCGAACTTAAACTGCCAATTGTCGAAGAAGGTCTTGACCTCTCCCGACATATTGGACCAGTAGACCGGCGAGCCGACGATGACCGCATCGGATGAAAACAAATCATCCGCCGTGACCTGCCCGACACGCTTCATCACGATCACGGCTCCAGGAATGCTCTTCGCACCTTCGACCACTGCCTCGGCCATTCGTTCGGTATTGCCAGAGAGGGAATGATAGGCGACCAGAATTTTGACGGGACCGGATACAGGCTCCTCTGCAGAGACCGGACCGACCCCGAGAATGGGGGAACCAACAAAAAGACAGACCGCTAAGAGTAGAGCCAAGAAAGGGAGGGAGACTGCGGTGGGCACAGGACCTGTGGCTTGACCATGGTCCTCATGCCCGGCAGGAAATGAAAACCGGATCACCGGCGAAACGTTTCCTCTTCCATACGCTCTTCGACGGACACGTCCGTGAGGGCTCCGCGATACTCGCAGCGATGACAGCGCACGCGCCAGGCTTCGATCCACTTCTCCTGGACATACGACTGGCGGCAACTCGGACACACAAACACACCCTTGACGTAATGAACCTTGCGAACTTCCTTCATACGGCCCTCCTGGCTGAGATGGCCGAGGATCGCACAGGTCTCCTCGGGATTGCAAGACGGCCAACCCCGCCAGCCCACGCGCCGACATCGCTCCGCGCCATCGTGCGATCACCATACCTTGACTGCCACCATGCCGGCCAGTACCATGCCTCCATGACGACTCGCTTCTCCCTGATCGCAACCGTTCTGTTCGCCCTGATCGGCCCGGCCTTCGGAGAAGCCACGCCGCCGGCCGGCAATCCTGCTGCGAAGCTGATCCCGGTAAAAACCCCGTCGGGAACGGTCGTGCAAGCCGAAATCGCCGACACCCCTCAGAAGCGCGCCGCGGGTCTGATGTATCGCGATCACCTCAAAAAAGACCATGGCATGATGTTCTTCTTCGACCAGGCCCAGGAATGGACGTTCTGGATGAAGAACACGCTGATCCCGCTTGACTTGATTTGGATGGATGAAAAAAAGCGGGTCATCCATATCGAACGGAATGTGCCGATCTGCACGAGAACGGACGACTCCTGCCCCCAGTACCGACCGAATGACGGGGCGATGTACGTCTTGGAAATTGCCGCCGGAACTGTAGATGGATTGAAAATCGAGAAGGGCACAAAACTGCAGTTTGCAAATCCGTAAAATCTGCCGGCCAGCCGGCCGTTATTTCTCCTGCCACGCCCGGATACGCCGCGCCGAGATCACCCCTTCGACCCGTTCAATCGCCTTCAACACATGATTGATGTGCTTCGTATCGTTGACTTCGACCACAAAATCCAGTACGGCTTTTCGATCCTCGCGGGTGGCGATTTCCGCCCGGCTGATATTCGCCTGGCATTCCGCAATCGCGGAAGACACATTCGCCAACACCCCGGTCTTGTCGACCGCCATCACCGACACCTTCACCGGATGCAACCCCGGCGTCGCCGTATCCCATTCCACCTCGACCAGCCGTTCATGATCGTAATCCAGCGCTTCCAGATTGGGGCAATCGACCGAGTGGATCGTCAACCCGCGCCCGCGGGTGATGTAGCCGAGAATCCGATCCCCCGGCACCGGGTTACAGCAGCGGGAGAGCTGCATCAAGAGATCGCGCGCACCTTTGACTTGGACGCCCTTGTCGTCGGATTTGCCGGCTGGGGCCTTGGGCATGGGGACTGGCTCCGAGACCGGCGCAGCCGCTCCCGGCGCCGGTGCCACCAGCTTCGCAATCACCTCTGCTGTCGCCAGATGCCCGAATCCTACCGCCGCCATCAGTTCGTCGAGCGTGTCATGCCCGAGCTGACGAGCGACCTCCAGCAGTTGCTCCGACCGTAGCATCTGGGCCGGCGCAAACGAGTGACGCCGCAACTCCGACTCCAACAGACGCCGCCCTATGTCGATGAGCAAGCACTGAATGAGGCGCTCGCAAAGTGGG
>CAZXNN010000027.1:0-7769 GCA_964641915.1 uncultured Nitrospira sp.
CGCTCAGGGTGACCCCTGCCACGGCGACTGTGCCGTCGGCGTGGCTCGTCCACTGGGCAACGACGTCATCGGTCGCATTTCTCAGTCGGAAGGCGAGCGGCCAGGGGCGGTAGACTGGCGCCACGCCGATGTTTTCCCATTCGGTCTGAAGTGTCCAGGTCGGACCAACCCTGACCTCAGCCGGGTGGCTGACGGTTCGTAGCGCCAGCCGATACCCGATCTTCTTGAGGAACTCATTTACTTTGGACCGCCAGCGAGCCGGCACCGGAGAGGATTTTGCGTTCAGGACGGAGACGTGCCAATCCAGGCCTTGTTGCAGAATGCGATCGATGTCGAAGCCTTTGTCTTCCCAATCCTGCATGACGCCGCAGACTTCAAACTGCACCGGGCCGCGTATCCATGCGGCGGCGATGACCGGATCCTGGAGCACCGGCGGATAGGTCTGCTCCATATGATTCCAGTTCGGGCCAAAGTAGCCATAGTCGCCGAAGCAGTCACCCCGCCACCCTGCTCCACGCCCGGTGGCATACAGGAGTTGCCCGTTGTGCAGCATGACTAACGGGACTTGCGGAAAATATTTGAAATACCAATCGGTGATCATGATCTGGACGTCTTCGGTGGGGAAGTACTGCTGGCATTGCCGTTCCACGCCTTGGCAGCAGGCCATATTCCACTCTCCCCAGCATCCGATCGATCCGATGTCCACATGATCGATGTCAGGCGAGCGGCCATAGCGTGCGCCCAAGGCCTTGATGAGCTTTTCATGGTAGTCGAGAAAGATCGGGTTGTTGTAATCAGGGAAGCGGCCGCCGCCCACCGTGATCGAGGAGACGCCTTTCGCCAGCAGCCAGGCCGGAGAACCGGAACGATACTCGGACATGACGCGGAAGGCCAGCCGCTCTCCTTTCGCTTTGGCCTGCTCGATGGTGTGATCAATCAGATCGAATGCGTACTGGCCTTCCGCCGGTTCAAGGTCAGCCCAGGACCAGCGAAAGTACGCCACGGTCGAGCGCGGGTAGGTGCCGGGGGCGGGCGGGTGGTCGAATCCGAAGTGGAAATCGGCGAAGCCCATTCCCGGGTTATAGAGGATATCCGTGATTTCCAGAGGATGGACGGTCACTTTCTGAGTGGGTGTCGCCAGATGGGAGAGATCTGTGGCTTGTTTTTCCGAAGGCCCAACGCACGACGTGCCGGTTATCAGGATGGCTGCCAGCATGAGGGGCAGCATCAGGCGCATCTGATTCATCGGTTCACCGGTTCCGTTTTTGCCGAGTCTATCTATCCCGATTGGGCCAACTGTTGCTTGGCGCAAGCTGCAAGATGACGGCTGCATCGATACGGTACATGAGCCGTCCTCCAGGCTCAAGCCTTGCTGCGTCATCATCCGTGGTGAGGAAGATGTCTACGTGAACGTGGTCCTGCCTATAGTTGAAAATCGAGGGGCGTTCTCGCGGGTGCAACTCGGGCCGCGTGTGACGTCCGACGGCTTAGTGTTTCTGAAGGCCCGCACTCAGCGCGCGCGCTTCCCAGCGCCGGATAAATTCCTGACAAGGTGCCGACAGTTTTTTCTGCATGGCGGCATCGAGGGAGAGCCCTATCTGGAGCCCATTCATGACCTGTCGAACCCCGTACATGTTGTACTGGTCCAACAGTTGCTGGCTGGCGAGCGCAGATTCGAAGTAGGCGACCGTCAGCGTATCTTTCGGGATCTGATCCCATCGACCGTGTAGTGAAGGTAATGGAATGAGCGTCGGGGATTTCTGTGTGATGTCCTCGAGATCCGGCCAGGGGTCTTCAGCGAGGTAAAGGGCGAGTCCTTCGGCCAACCAGTTTGGGAGATTGTGCTGTTGTGCGCTCATCTTTTCTTGAATCAAGGCATGGGCAAACTCGTGGCGCACGATACGACTGAACAGGGCCAAGTCTTCTAAGGCCTCTTGCGTGGGAAGGTGGATGGCTCCGGATGAACGATCGAAGAGTGTGTCTGCCCAGATGGGGTTGTCTGTAGAGCCGTTAAATTTCTGCGTCGTATGCAGAATGACGGTGATGGGCTTGGCCGGGACGTGGCCGAATTTCTGAGTGAGCTCATCGTAGGCGTAGTCGAGGATAGCCTGCATTCTGGTCCAGGTTGCCTGATCGGGCGGCCCATCGAACTGAACGGTGAAATGCGCAAAGAGGGGTTGCTCTGATGTCTTTGCGGAGGGCTGCGGCGGTCGTACGTTCGCGCGGCCTGTTAGGCCTGCGGGCGTAGACACTGGTTGCGGAGAGGGTGTGGCTAAAGGAGTGGCCGGCCGTGCGAGCTCCGAAGGCGGCATGGGCGGTATCAGGACTTTTTCTTCTGCCGCAGTTCTCACCGGTTCGGCCGCTCCGACTTTGGCTGTGAGCCGTTGCAGGTACGACGTGTGGTTTGGATCGCGTTCTGCACGGGGGCGCGCCTGATCCAAGTGCCCTTTTGCCGAGGTGATGTTTCCCTCGGAGAGAAGGAGGTCGGCTAGAGCCAAATGAGGGAAGGGGTCCTGTGGCGCGAGTCGGATCGCGGTGTTGAGAAACTGCGGTGTCATAGCCGGATCGCGGCGTTCCCAATAGGCTTGTGTGAGATTGAGATAGGCCTGCGGGCTTTTCGGATCCCATGCGACAGCTTGTTTGAAGGCACTGACGGAGAGCGCGGTCCCGCCGAATTTTTCCTGTTGGACGCCAAGATTGTTCCAAAGGCCTGCAATGTACCGGCGTGTGGTTGCGTGTGTGATGGTGTGGCGGGAAAGCATCTTCAGACGCCGGTCGACTTCCTTATACTTGCCTCGATCAAGGTTCTCGCGAATCGATCCCAGTGTCAGCTGTGGGGCAGATCCTAATTCCACGAGACGGGATGGAGGGACCTCCCATGCCGGAAATGATTGACCTTCGAGCAGCGTGAGCGGTGGCAGTAAGGGGAGAGACACCGCCGGCTCTGGCGCAATCTGAGGGGGAGTCTGGAAGGCTGGTTTCAGCCATATCTGATACCCCACAAAAAGGATCAGCGCGACGGCAAGCCATGTGAGGGTGGAAGAGATGTCTCGTCGATATTTCACGTTACTGTTCCTTGGGCCAGCGCACGGTTCGGACGCTCTTGCTACCGACCGCGAAAGACACCCGTTCCAGGTTTGATGGCATTCCACTGTGATGTTTCATGGCAGCGATCACATTGTGAGCCGAAACTTCCTTCATGTTTGTCGTCTTTCTTGTGACAACTGACGCAAGCGGACGACGCCGTCACTTTCTTGTCCATCCGTTCGGTATGGCAGGCATAGCAATCTAGCCCTGTGTGTCCGCCATTCAACTTGAACTTGGTCCGGGTATTGTGATCGAAGTCCCAGATTTTCCAATCGCGGATATTGTGGCAGTCCTGGCACTCTGTTCCGAGTTTCCGCCGGTGCAGGTCCTCGCTTTTATGGCAGGTGTAGCAGGCAGTGGGGGTCTTATCTTTGTAGAGGTGGCCTGTATGGCACCGTTCACAGGTTGTCGTGCGATGCTTGCCAAGCAGTGGATACTTGGTGTCCCGGTCGTGATCGAAGGCCACGGTTTTCCAGCTCTGTTCGCCATGGCATTTCTCGCATTTGTCCCCGAAGGTGGACCGGTGGATGTCGTCTTTCTTATGGCAGGTATAGCAATCGGATGGCGTCTTGTCTTTATACAGCGCGCTCTTGTGGCAGCTGTCGCATTTGGTATTTCGATGATAGCCCTTGAGGAGATACGTCGTGTCGCGATTGTGCTCAAAGAGTAGCGCCTTCCAATCCCGTTCGGTGTGGCAGCGCTCGCATGTCTCGCTGTAACGACCTTTGTGTTTGTCGTCTTTCTTGTGGCATGCGAAGCAGTCGACCGGGGTTTTGTCCCTATAAAGTTGTCCCTTGTGGCAGGAGTTGCAAGTGGTCGTGATATGCCGTCCTCGCAGAGGATATTTCGAGTGAAGGTCGTGATCGAATGTGATGGTCTCCCAGTCGTTCTCCCCATGACACGTTTCGCATTTTTCTCCATACGTCCCTTTGTGTTTGTCGACTTTTTTGTGACAGGCATAACATTCTATCGACGCATCTTTGAAGGCCGGCGTGAGGTGGCATTTTTTACATTGTACGGTGGCGTGTTTCCCCATCAACGGGAAGCGGGCCTTGTTATGGTCGAACGGGCTCTTCTTCCATGATCGGTCGTCATGGCACTCCTCGCACTTAGTGCCTTCCTGACCGTTATGCTTATCGTCCTTCTTGTGGCAGGAGTAGCAGTCGACCGGCGTCTCTTTATACCGGTCGTTTGCATGGCACTCCTTACAAGGGACTTCCATATGTTTGTTCCGCAGTTTGTAGCGTGTTTTATCGTGATCAAAGCGGATGTCCTTCCAATTTCGATCCGTGTGGCAGTCTGCGCAAGTGATTCCCGCTTTCCCTTTGTGTTTGTCATCCTTCTTATGGCAGCTGTAACAATCCGATGGCGTATCGCGATGCTTGACCTTGGGTTTATGGCAGGACTTGCACTCAACTTTCTTGGCATCGGCATGCGCGCCTCTGAGGGAGAAATCTGTCCGTTCATGATCAAATGTCTGTTCTGTGATCGGCGCAATGTTTTCTCCTCTGCCCTTGTGCTCGGTGTGGCATTCCTTGCATTCACGCTGTTGCTTGAATCGTCCGTGTAACCCCTGCTTCTGCTCGACATCCTTTCGTACGTCTTTGTGGCAATCAAGGCACAGGGTTGTCTGTGCGGCCTTATCGAAGCGTTTGTGGCATTTGGTGCAGTCTTCTTCCCACTTGGCATGGCCTTCAATGACTTGGCCAGGCATCAAGGCGGTTTCGACATTTTCGGCCCAGGCGTAGCCTGCGAGGAAAGCCCACAGTACGAAGGCGATGAGCGGCACATGTCGAATGAATGGCTGCACGCGATGCATCGTACTCAATACATGTATACGGCGATGATGTGAATCACGGTGCTCACTGCCAAGAGATAGATAAGCGGGATGTGAAGGACATGCCACAGGGAGAAGAGACGCTCGAAGGTGCTAAACTCAGCGACCCGTTCGGCTTCCTGCAGATACCGTTTGACGAGCCGGATGGCTTCAAGCGCGCCATTCCGAAACTCCGGATGGCGTTCCTTCCGAAGTACGTCGCGCAGTTCCCTGGCGCAACGGAAGGCGCATATACGCCTTGTCCAGCCGAGGGCGAACAGATGCCACCACATTGTCACCATCGACCGGTCTGCCTGATTGGCGGTCTGTTCAAAAGATTTGAGCCAGTTTTCGACCCTGGGAGCCATGTGGAACCGGGACCGCATGCCATCGGACCGGCCGGTAAATTCCTGTTGTACCTGCTGCAATGTGGCGCGGCGTCCATACAATCCAAAGTGAATTCTCGTATACACAAAACGTCCAATCACTCCGCTGATCACGACGATCAGCATGCTCACAAGAGCTACAGTCGCATTCAGAGAGCGAAGGTGGAACGTAGAGTGGAACAGGATGAGCGCGGGGCCGACGATCCCCATAACCATGTGCCACCGAAACCAGTGTTTCAGGGCTCCCCATCGTTGCATGAACCGAACATGCTTTCGCAGAGGGTAGAGCAGCAGCGCGAGCATCATCACAGATCCGACGACGCCCAAGTAGAAGCCGAAGTTCGAACGTGGGGTGTAGTACTTGCCGGTGGCGACTTTATAGGCGATCCAGAAGGAGAACCCTACGAGTGCAAGCGTCAGAAGGTGTTTCCGGAAAGAAGGGCCGTCAGAAATAGGGGGCTTTTGCTGTCTCGCGTTGAGTCGCGGAGCTGAAAAGAGTGCGTCCGTTCCGTGTTCCTGGGTGTGCCGCAGTGGTTCAACTAAAGCCATGCTCGTGCGTCCTCTAGGAAAGGGTTGAGTGTGTCTCGCCCGAAATTGTGAAGGATGTATCGAGGTCTTGAATAATGGGAGCAACTTCCGCGCCTGGTGTGCAAGCCACGCAGGGTTAGGGACATTTATGATCATGGGAAAATAATCCCATCTGTAGGAATGTAGGTGAAGGCCTACGGCATTGTGCGGAAAGCGTTCCTGGTTCTTCTCTAGATCTAGCCGTGCGCCACCCCCGTTTCCCCCTAAATCGAAGGATTGCAATAGGTATGGTACGAAGGGCATGCCCCTTGCTGGTGTCTAGTTTGGGATTTCGTTCCCACTGTTACGATATTTATGGTGCGCGTCTTGATTGTGGGATTATAGTCCCAATTTAAAAAGTGACGCAAGTAGGCCGATTAAGTGGAGTGAGGAGTGTTGTCGGGGACGGGGCGGAGAAAGGTTGCACCATGGCGGGCACGCAAATGATACAGCACAAGAGCATTGTCAGTGGTCGGTTTTTCGCCTGGGCCGTGGGTGTCGGGCTTTTAGCCGTCAGCGGCTTGATGCTCTTAGCCCCGGAGACGGTGTCCGCCCAAGGAGGGTCTCGTACCGATATTGAGATCGATCACAGTGCTACGGGATTTCCCCTCACCGGCGGACATGCCCAAGTGCAGTGTCAACGGTGCCATCTTCAAGGCATATTCCGTGGAACTCCGACCCAGTGCATGCAGTGCCACTCTCCAGGTGGACGAGTCGTTGCTACCTTCAAACCGTCAAACCACTTGCCGACCACCGTCAATTGTCATAGCTGTCACCGGACGACCAATTGGAAGCCTGCATTCTTCACGCATAACGGGATCGCTCCGGGAACTTGCTCGAAGTGCCATAATCAAAGCGTTGCACGTGGCTTACCTGCCACCCATATTCCAACGACCATGTCCTGTGATAGCTGCCATCGGACGGTCGGCTGGATGGGCGCGGCCTTCAAGCATCGGGGGGTAGCTTCCGGCACCTGTGTGACCTGCCACAATGGGGTACAGGCCCGAGGGAAACCGGCTGCACACATGTCGACTGCGGCGTCGTGTGACAGCTGTCACCGAATGGGCGGAGCGAATTGGACGCTGGTCACTACCGGCTACAATCACACCGGCGTATTACCCGGTACCTGTGCCATTTGCCACAACGGGACGAAGGCGACTGGGAAGTCAGGGATTCACGTACCCACGACGCAATCATGTGATAGCTGTCACAGGACTACAGGATGGAGGCCGGCAACATTTAGTCATACCGGGATTGCTCCAGGTACCTGCGCCACTTGTCATAATGGCACCTCCGCCCGTGGAAAATCCGCCAATCATCTTTCGACGGCAGTTGCCTGCGACACGTGCCACCGAACCATAGCTTGGGTTCCTGCCACATTCAGTCACACGGGCGTCGCACCAGGCAGCTGCGCGACTTGTCATAACGGGACTGTCACCCGGGGCAAGAGCGCGACGCACCTTCCAACCACTCAAGCGTGCGATAGCTGTCACCGAACCACTGCATGGGTTCCAGCGACATTCAGCCATACGGGTGTCGCACCGAGCAGCTGCGCGACCTGTCATAACGGGACTACGGCGCGAGGTAAGGCCGCAACGCATATTGCAACAACTGCGTCTTGTGACACCTGCCACCGGACGACTGCGTGGACGCCTGTCACAGCCTTCAGTCACACGGGCGTGACGCCGGGGAGCTGTGCGACGTGCCACAACGGCAGTACAGCCAGGGGCAAGGCCGCGACGCATGTGCCCACGACGCAAGCGTGCGACACGTGTCACAGGACCACAGCTTGGACGCCGGCGACATTCAGCCATACAGGGGTGACGCCGGGGAGCTGTGCGACGTGCCACAACGGCAGTACAGCCAGAGGCAAGGCCGCGACGCATGTACCCACGACGCAAGCGTGCGACACG
>CAZXNN010000027.1:7869-18165 GCA_964641915.1 uncultured Nitrospira sp.
TGCCACAGGACCACGGCCTGGACACCAGCGACCTTCAGCCACACCGGGGTGACGCTGGGGAGTTGCGCGACGTGCCACAATGGCAGTACAGCCAGAGGCAAGGCCGCGACGCATGTGCCCACGACGCAAGCGTGCGACACGTGCCACAGGACCACGGCCTGGACACCAGCGACCTTCAGCCACACCGGGGTGACGCCAGGAACCTGTGCGACCTGTCATAACGGGAGCACGGTGCGCGGGAAGACGGCCAATCATATCCCGACCACGCAGACCTGTGACACTTGTCACCGGACCACCGGTTGGACACCAGCGACCTTCAGCCACACCGGGGTGACGCCAGGAACCTGTGCGACCTGTCATAACGGGAGCACGGCGCGCGGGAAGACGGCCAATCATGTACCGACTACGGCTTCGTGTGACAGTTGCCATCGCACGACGGCCTGGACTCCCGCCACGTTCAGTCATACGGGGGTGACGCCGGGGAGCTGTGCCACCTGTCATAACGGGAGCGCCGCGCGAGGCAAGTCGTCGGGACACTTTGTCACGACGCAATCGTGTGATGGCTGTCACCGAGCCGGTGTCGCGTGGACACCTGTTACTGCCTATACCCATCGGAATGCCGCTTACAAGGCACATCGATCCAGTGTGCTTTGCAATGACTGTCATACGACCAATAATGAAGTCATTCCTTGGAAATTTGCCGGCTACAAACCGGACTGTGCCGGTTGCCATGCAGGGGACTTCAAGCAAGGGCCGCACAAGAAGGTGGATTCTCCGGTGATCTACTACAACGTGATGGAGCTGAAGAACTGTTCTGGCAGCTGTCATGTGTACACCAATTCCACAATGACCACGATCAGTAAGAGCCGCACCGGTAAGCATCAACCCACCGGGGATTTCTAGTTCATCACGGGGCCCTCTCTCATCATGGGGGGCCTCCGATGCTGGTTAATTCAATCATTTGAGGAGAGCGTGTTGAGGGTTAGCTATACAAGCGGGATAATCTTTGCGGTGCGGAGCCTTCTCGTTGGGGTGATCTTCGTATCGGTATGGGCGATGGCCGCGCTGCCTGCTTCAGCACAGGTCCTAGACCGGATCGAAATCGTTGAGACTCCTACGGCGGCGGAGATTCACATCGTGTTCAATACGCGTGCGCTCTATCTGCGTCATACTCCTTCCGAGAAAGGAGATCTTCTCCGGATATTTCTAGATTTTCCCGATCAAGACCGGTCTCGACGATTTGCTCGTGAGTTGGCTGCGTCCCCGCCAAGTGATCTCATTCCAAAGTTCACAGTAACGTTTCCGGATACGGCCACCAACGGGTTGTCGATTCGCTTTGATAAACCCGTTCGATTTCGTGTGAGTCAGCGGGATATCAGAAGCGCCAGTAGAATCGTCGTGTCGGTCAAGTTGGAAAAGCCGGTGGCGCCGTCACCGCTCCCTCCTGAAGTCAAACTTCCGGCACCGATGACGCCGGGAATGCCAAAGGGGCCCAAGCAAGCGTTCGACATACCCATATTTCGTCCCGGGATGGATATGGAGCGGCATGCCGCGGAGCTGAATAAGGTGGGCCGGGCCGCGTTGGCGGCGGAGGACTATGAAAAGGCTGTTGAGATCTTCAATGTTCTGCTCAATCTTCCTCCGAACAAGCAATCTCAAGAGGCGCAGGAATTGGTGGGGATTGCCCGGGAACGAAACGGGGAAATCGAAAAAGCCAGAGCCGAATACGAACACTATTTGAGATCATTCCCAGACGGTTCGGGCGCGGTGAGAGTGCAGCAGCGGCTAGGGGCGCTGGCCGAGGCCAAGAGCCTGGCGGCGCAGGAACGGGCGGGAAAGAAAACGAAGAAGATCGATCAGGTACAGGTGTATGGAAGTATCTACGAGTATTACTATGGCGGCTACTCCCAGACAAGCATTACGGACAAGGTTTCCAATACCTCAACGAAATTCAACAACCAAGACCAATCCTTGCTGCAGTCCGCGTTCGACGTTACAGCGCGGTATCGTAAAGATGAGTACGACAACAAGTTCGTTGTGCGCGGCACCCATTCGTACGATATGCTGGCGTTGGATGATAGCCGGAGGAACATCAATCGCCTTCGAGCCCTGTATTTCGAACATTCCAGCCAGGACTCTTACCTGATTCGCGTCGGCCGCCAGCCCGGCAATAGCGGCGGAGTCCTCGACTATCGGTTCGACGGAGCCTGGTTTCGCTACGCGGCGATACCGCAGTTCCTCAACGTCAATCTCCTCGCGGGCCAGCCAAGGCAATTTAGTCTGGAATCGACCTATGTGCCGGACGATCCGCGCAATGTCATTGCGACCCTCAAGCGCTACTTTTATGGCGTCAATGTGGATATTGGTCCGCTTGGGCAGGCCTGGAGCGGTAACGTCTATTACATCAATCAGATGATTAACAGCGTGGTTGACCGGCGTGCGGTTGGGACGGAAATGCGCTATGCCTCAAACGGGAAAAACGCCTTCGGGTTGGTCGACTATGACGTGTCGTATGGGGTATTGAACGTGGCCATGCTGAACGGGACCTGGGTGACGGAAGGAACGACGATCACGCTCCTCGCCGATCATCGTCGGACGCCCTATCTGCAAACGACCAACGCGCTATTCGGGACTCCGAATGCTTCCCTCGATCATATTAATACCGCAAACGCCTCGCTGTTGCGTGATCAGGCCAAATCCGTGACCGCCACCAGCGACTTGTTTTTGGCCGGTGTGTTGCAGTCGGTCAGTAAGGACTGGCAGATCGGCGGCGATGTGCGTCTGAACAAAATCTCCGGTACCTCGGCGTCGAACTGCTTGGTGATTTTGCCGGGGACGAGCACGCTCTTTCTCAATCCGAACGCGCAGACCGACGCGCTTTGCTCCTTGCAAGCCTTGCCTGGGACTGGCAATATCTGGACGTACACGGCGCAAGCGATCGGGGCGAACTTTCCTTTCGAGAGCAATACGTTGGTGGTCAATGCCAGTTATATCGACAATCAAGCGTACCGTGGACATGCGTTGTCGATCAATTCGCTCGCTCGGCTCGGTCCACAATTGCAGTTCGACACGTTTCTGATTTTGTATCATCAGACGGACAGTACAAATGTGGAACTCTATCGGATCACTCCGACTATCCGTATGGACTACCGGTTCCTGAACAGTTGGACCATCGAAGGATCGGCCGGGGTTGAGAAGACCATCAGCACGAGCCCGACCCAGAAGGACTCCACGACGCGGGAGTTCTTTTTCTTGGGTCTGCGGTGGGATTTTTCGTAGCATGCTTGAAACCATTGATCTTGCCTGTGCGCGAGGAGAGCGCGAGCTCTTTTCCGGCCTCACGGTCACGGTGACACCGGGACTCCTCATCGCTATTGTGGGGGAGAACGGCAGTGGGAAATCGAGCCTGCTTCGTATGTTGTCCGGCCTGCTCCCGAGAGAGCGAGGGGCGATTCGGTGGAACGGGACAGATATTGACCAATTACACGACGACTACAGGCGGCAGCTGACGTATCTCGGCCATCTCAATGGTATCAAGGATGATTTGACGCCGATGGAGAATCTGCAGATCTCCGCCGAATTGTTCGGGGACGACCGGTCGGCGACATCCGCCTGTGAGGCATTGCAGGCAGTGGGGCTTGGCCGGCGCACACAGTCGTTACCGACGCGAGTGCTCTCCCAGGGGCAAAAACGCCGGGTGGCGCTGGCTAAACTGTGGTTGTCCAAACGGCCTTTGTGGATTTTAGATGAGCCGTTCGCAGCGCTGGACGATGTGGGAACCGCATTGCTGACGGAACAGCTGTCGCGACATCTGGATGCCGGTGGTATGGCCGTGGTGGCGACGCACCAGGCCGTCGGGGTTCGTGAAGAGTCGCTCCGTATGCTGAGGCTGCCCGGATGAATCAGGCTGGGCTGGGTGCGGTGATTCACGCGATAGTCAGGCGGGACCTGCTCTTGGCGTTTCGGCGGCAGGCTGATGTGATGACGACGGTGTTTTTCTTTGTCATTGTGGCGAGTCTATTTCCACTTGGCGTCAGTCCGGAGCCCGCGGTATTGCGAATGATTGCTCCGGGTGTGCTCTGGGTGGCAGCCGTGCTTTCCTGTTTGCTGTCTCTGGGCCGAGTCTTTACAGCAGACTACCAGGACGGCGTGTTAGAACAGATGGTCTTGATTGCGCACCCGCTTGCGGTGCTGGTGTCGGCCAAAGTCTTTGCCCATTGGCTTGTGTCAGGGTTGCCGGTTGTCTTGCTGTCGCTTGTGCTCGGTGTGCAGTTTGGTTTGGAGGGAGAGGCACTGGCCGTGCTTGCGCTATCCCTTCTACTTGGGACGCCGACGTTAAGCTTGATTGGGTCGATCGGCGCCGCGCTGACGCTGGGTGTCCGTGGCAGCGGGATGTTGGTGGCGTTACTGGTGTTGCCGTTGTTCATTCCCGTCTTAATTTTCGGTGCGGGCGCGGTGAGCGGCACCCTGTCAGGAATCGGAGCTGAAGCCAATCTGTCGCTGCTGGGGGCCTGTTTGATGGCGGCGATTCCGCTGGCTCCCTGGGCCGCGGCGGCCGCGGTGCGCATTGCGGTAGAGTAAGCAGGAGCGTATGAGCGAATCCCGCATCACATGGTCGAAATATTCCGCGCCGCAGGCGCTGTATCCCCTTGCCGGAAAGATTGTTCCCTGGTGCGCGGGCGGGGCCGTCTTCTTTATGGTGGCCGGACTGTATCTTGGGTTCTTCGTGGCTCCGACAGACTTTCAACAGGGGGATGCCTATCGCATTATCTTCGTGCATGTGCCGGCGGCCTGGATGTCGATGTTTCTGTATGTGGTGATGGCGCTCTGGGCCGGCCTCGGCTTGGGCTTAAAGGCCCGTCCGTCGTTTATGATGGCGCAAGCGATTGCGCCGACCGGCGCGATGTTTACGTTTCTGGCGCTGCTGACCGGGGCCCTGTGGGGGAAGCCGACCTGGGGGGCCTGGTGGGTCTGGGATGCGCGACTGACGTCCGAACTGATTTTGTTGTTTTTGTATCTGGGAGTGATGCTGTTGCATGCCTCGATCGATGATCTCCGTCGGGCGGATCGCGCGAGCGCCCTGTTTGCGTTGGTCGGCGTCGTCAATGTGCCGATCATCTACTTTTCCGTGCGCTGGTGGAACACGCTGCATCAAGGCGCCTCGGTCAGCATGACGGCGGCTCCGAAGATGGCTGCGACGATGTTGACGGCGATGCTGCTCATGTCGATCGGGTTCTGGCTTTACAGTATTGCGGTGATTCTGGTGCGGCTGCGTTGTGTGATGCTTGAGCGGAACCGCCAAGTCCTGACCAACCAGAGCGCGGTCGAGCAGAGCGTGAAGGAGGTGCGTGCATGAAGTGGGGGAGCGTCTCCGAGTTTCTTGCCATGGGCGGGTACGGTTTCTATGTCTGGTTCTCTTTCGGGACGACAGCCCTCTGTATGGTCTGGGAAATCCTGTCTCTGCGCCGCCGCCAGGCCCTGGCCTCGCGGATCGGGGATCCTGGCCAAGGAGTGAATCACTGATGACCTCGCGACAGAAACGATTCAGCCTGATCGGTCTTGGCCTCGCTGCCTTGGGGATTGCAGCGGCCTTAGTGCTGAACGCATTCAACAGCAATCTCGTGTTCTTTTTTACGCCGACGCAAGTGGCGAACGGCGAAGTGCCGAAAGGACAAAGCTTTCGCATCGGGGGAATGGTCGAAGCCGGGACGCTGACACGTGAGAACGACGGTCTGACCGTGCATTTCGTGATGAGTGACACGGTAAAACGTGTCCCGGTGACGTACAAGGGCATCCTTCCGGATCTGTTCAAGGAAGGGAAGGGGGCGGTGGCGCAGGGGAAGCTTTCGGCTGAGGGAACCTTTGTGGCCAGTGAGGTGCTGGCCAAGCACGACGAAAACTATATGCCGCCGGAAGCCGCTGAAGCGATGGCCAAGGCCAAAGCGACGGGGAAGCAGAGCAGCAACACGCTCGTAGTCACTCCGTAAGCGAGAGAGGATACACCTGCATGATCCCAGAAATCGGCCACTTTGCGTTGATCCTCGCCCTCTGTGTCGCGGCTGTGCAGGGCACCGTGCCGATTTTCGGTGCCGCATCCGGCAATGCTTCATTCATGGCGGTCGCGAAACCGGCGGCGCGCGGGCAGTTTCTGTTGGTGCTCATCGCCTTCTGTTGCCTGGGCTATGCATTCGCTGATAAAGACTTTTCGGTGCTGTATGTTGCGGCAAACGCCAATTCAAAGTTACCGCTCCATTATCGTCTAGCTGCCATTTGGGGAGCCCATGAAGGCTCGCTTCTCTTATGGACCTTCATCCTGACGCTTTGGATGATGGCTGTCACGCTCTTCTCAAAACATCTCCCGGAAGCGATGCGGGCGAGAATTCTCGGCGTGATGGGTTTGGTGAGCCTGGGGTTTCTCTTGTTCATGTTGACGGTCTCGAACCCCTTCGAGCGGTTGATCCCGGCCGCGCCTGATGGCCGCGATCTCAATCCGTTGCTCCAGGATCCCGGCATGGTCATGCATCCACCGATGCTCTATATGGGATACGTAGGCTTTTCTGTCGCGTTTGCCTTCGCCATCGCCGCGTTGCTGGGCGGCAACCTCGATGCAGCCTGGGCCCGCTGGTCTCGTCCCTGGACGACCGTCGCCTGGTGTTTTCTGACAGTCGGCATCGCCTTAGGCAGCGGATGGGCCTATTACGAATTGGGTTGGGGCGGATGGTGGTTCTGGGATCCGGTTGAAAACGCATCCTTCATGCCTTGGTTGGCGGGCACAGCACTGATCCACTCCTTAGCGGTCACAGATAAACGAGGTGGGTTCAAAGTCTGGACGGTCCTGCTGGCGATTCTTGCCTTCTCGCTCAGCTTGCTCGGCACCTTTTTAGTACGATCCGGTGTATTGACCTCGGTCCATGCCTTCGCGACTGATCCGAAGCGCGGGTTATTTATCCTGGTTTTTCTGGCGATCGTCATCGGCGGATCTCTCCTGCTCTATGCCTGGCGTGCGCCGCGCGTGGGGTTGGGTGGGGGATTCGACCTTGTTTCGCGTGAGTCGATGCTCCTGGCCAACAATGTGTTGCTGGTTGTGGCTATGGGGTCGGTGCTGCTAGGGACATTGTATCCGTTGTTTCTGGACGCGTTGGGACTGGGGAAAATTTCGGTCGGGCCGCCGTATTTCGATACGGTCTTTGTGCCCCTCATGACTCCCGCCATTTTTCTGATGGGGATCGGTCCGCTGGCGCAGTGGAAGAAAGCGAGTGTGCCGAGTCTGGCGATGCAATTGCGTTGGGCGTTTGGAGCCAGCGTCGTCACGGCAGTGCTGTTGCCGTTCGTGCTGGGTAAATGGACGCCGCTCCTGAGTCTCGGTCTGTTATTGGCCCTATGGATTGTGACGACGGCGGTGATCAATGTCCGTGAACGGCTCACCCATCTTGAAGGCGCCGGTCTGCTCAGCCGTCTCGCATCGGTTCCGCGTTCCTATTGGGGCATGATTTTGGCGCATTGCGGGATTGCCGTTTTCATCGTCGGAGTAACGATGGTGAAAGGGTTTGAGGTCGAGCAAGATCTGCGGATGAATGTGGGCGAGACTGCCGAGATCGGCGGCTATACGTTCCAGTTCGACGGCGCGAAGGATTTTGTGGGGCCGAACTATATTGCGGCACGCGGCACGTTTCGCGTGACGAAGGACGGTCGAGATGTGACCGTGATGTATCCGGAAAAGCGCCGGTATATGGTGCAAAGCCAGACGATGACGGAAGCCGCGATCGACTCCGGCTTGTTACGGGATTTGTATGTGTCGTTGGGGGAACCGCTCGAGGCGGGGGCCTGGAGTGTGCGGCTCTACCACAAGCCCTTTATCGACTGGATCTGGGGCGGCTGCTTGATCATGGCGTTCGGCGGAGTCTTGGCGATCACCGATCGCCGCTATCGCCTGGCCTGGCGCCGTGAACAAGAGGCAGCGCCTGCCGTCTCTCAACCGGTCGGAGCGCCGATTGTATGAAGCGGTTCTTGCTCCCGCTGGCAATCTTTGTGGTGATGGTGGGATTTCTCGCGGTTGGCTTGACCTTGAATCCGCGCGAAGTCCCGTCTCCGCTGGTGGGAAAACAGGCCCCTGCCTTTTCACTGCCTCAGCTGCATGAATCCGACCAGGTGTTTTCACCGAAAGACCTGGCGGGGAAAGTCTGGTTGCTGAACTTCTGGGCCTCCTGGTGCAACGGATGCAAGGATGAACACCCGGTCCTGATGCAGTTGGCGAAGTCCGGCGACGCGCCGATTTACGGGGTCGATTACAAGGACACCAGGCCGGAAGCTCTCGCGTGGTTGGCGCGGTGGGGGAATCCGTATCAGTTGGTCGCCGTCGACGAAGCGGGCCGGGCGGGCATCAATTATGGCGTGTACGGAGTTCCCGAGACCTACGTGATCGATAAGGCCGGGAAGATTCGCTACAAGCAGATCGGGCCGTTGGATCAGGATATTCTGGAGAAGAAGATTCTTCCTCTTGTACGGGAGCTGCAGAACCAATGATCCGGATCTGGACGTTGCTGTGTGTGATGACGATCTCCGGCCTGGCGGCCGGTCAAGAAGCGCGCCCGCTGGCAGAGAACCCGCAAGCTGAGGCCCGGCTCAAGGCACTCGCGGTTGAGTTGCGTTGCCTGGTATGCCAGAACCAAACACTGGCTGATTCCAATGCGCCGCTGGCTGAGGATCTTCGCCGGGAAGTGCGCGAGATGATCGCAAAGAACATGAGCGATCAGCAGATCATCGATTTCCTCGTGGAACGCTACGGTGACTTTGTTCTGTACAGGCCGCCGTTACGGGTGACGACGACGCTGCTTTGGGGCGGACCATTTCTCCTGCTGGCCATCGGAGGGACAGCGCTGATCCTGGCTGTCCGGCGAAGGCAGAAGGCCCTTCCTGAAGCGGTGGTGTCCGATGCCGAGCACGCACGTGTGGAGCAATTGTTGTCGGATGGAGCCAAGCACCCATGATTGTGACGTTTTGGCTCATTGCCGCCGGTTTGACGGTCCTGATTCTCGGCTTCGTGCTGTGGCCCTTGCTGCGGCGTCCGACTGCCATGGTCGCGGGCGAACAGGAGAAACGGCTGTCGGTCTACCGGCAGCAGTTTGTGGAGTTGGAGCAGGATTATCGGAATGGCGTGTTGACCGATGAGCAATATCAGGTCGCCCGCCGTGAGTTGGATCGCCGGGTGCTCGATGAGACCGGCCGTGAAGAGCTTTCGGCCGCTGAGTCCGGCCACCAACTGAATAGCAAGGCCGTTGCTGTGGCGCTCGGTCTGATGATCCCTGCGATCAGTGTCTTGCTGTACGCCAAGCTCGGCAGTCCGCTGGCGATCACGCATTCCGGCTCCTTGACGACGGCTGCACAGGGGCAAGGGCAGGGGACTGAAGACCGGGCACCGTTCTCGCTGAGTGAGATGAACGCATTGACTGAGCGGTTGAAGGCGAAGCTCGAACAGAATCCCACCGACGGGGTGGGATGGGCGTTGCTCGCCCGGGCCTATGTCGAGTTGGCGCGTCATCCGGAAGCGGTGCAGATGTATGAAAAGGCGATACTGCTGATTCCAGACGATGCTCAATTATTGGCGGATTATGCCGACGCGCTGGGAGTGCTCAACGGGCGGAAGTTGGAGGGGCGGCCGGAAGCCTTGATCCAGCAGGCCCTCAAGGCCGATCCCCGCAACGTCAAGGCGCTGATGTTGGCCGGGACGGTCGCTTACAATCACAAAGAGTTTGGTCGTGCCGCTTCATACTGGGAAGAGGCGCGCACCAATCTTCCGCCTGAGACGGATCCTGAAGCGATCCAAGAAATTGTGGCTGGTATTGCCGAAGCGAGAGAACTTGCGGGTGGTCGCCAGGCGGCGCAGGTTTCAACGCCTCCAGCACCGACGAAGCCGGCTGTTCCGGTTGGGCCGGCTGTTACGATCAGCGGTCAGGTGACGATTGCGCCGGGGCTTGCGGGAAAGGGATCACCGACGGATACCCTCTTTGTCTTTGCCCGGGAAATGAATGGTCCGCCCATGCCCGTGTCGATCGTACGTGCCACCAAGAAAGATCTGCCCTTCACATTTCGGCTCGATGATTCGACCAGTCCCATGCCGTCGCGAAAACTGTCCGACGTGGGAACCGTCGTCATCGTCGCGCGTCTGTCCAAATCCGGCGAAGCCAAGCCGAAAAGCGGCGATCTTCAGGGGATGAGTGGGCCGATGAAACCCGGAGCCAACAAGGTCACGGTTGTGATCGATCGAGAGATTCCCTAGGGCGGAGGTCTGCCGATGTC